>CAXDSX010000121.1:0-7022 GCA_963992075.1 uncultured Pseudomonadales bacterium
CGAGATCAGCCTCGGTCTCGTGGGCTCGGAGATGTGTATAAGAGACAGATTCTATGTTGAACCAATTCACCGGTATCCGCCCGTGTGCCTCTAGATATTGATTCGCTTTCGAGAAGTGGCGACAACCGAAAAATCCCCTATGCGCCGATAGCGGCGAGGGGTGCGGAGCTGTTAGGACGCAGTGTTTATCTCGACTAACCATCTCCCCTTTGCGCTGTGCGTAACTCCCCCAAAGCATAAACACCACGTGTTCCCGATCCCGATCGACCGCTTCGACGATCCTATCGGTAAACGTTTCCCAGCCCTTGCCTTGATGCGACCCTGCACGCCCACGCACGACCGTGAGAACAGAATTCAACAGCAATACACCTTGTTCAGCCCAGGTCTCTAGGCATCCCTTCCCCGGTACAATTTTCCCTCCGTCGATTCCCCCTGGTACGGAATCATTGCCCATGTCGTCTTCAATTTCTCGAAAGATATTCTCCAACGAAGGAGGCGGGGCGACGCCCCGTGGAACGCTGAAACAAAGCCCATGCGCTTGGTGGGGGCCGTGATATGGGTCCTGCCCAATAATGACGACGCGTGTGTCAGGCAATGGACAGGAATCGAGGGCGTTGAATATCTCCGCCCCGGCCGGATACACAGTCTTGTGGGCTCGTTTTTCGCTAATCAGAAAGGTACGCAAACGCAGCAGATATGCAGCATCAAACTCCTTTGCAAGCGCTTCTTTCCAGCTGCTCTCCAAAACCACACGGTCACTCGGTGCCATCAATCCTTTCGGGACCTCATTTGGGGAAACAACAACACGTCACGTATTGAGGGAGAATTTGTCACCAGCATCACAAGACGATCAATCCCAATGCCTTCCCCCGCCGTCGGTGGCAATCCGTATTCAAGCGCTTTTATATAATCGGCATCGAAGTGCATGGCTTCCGTATCCCCCAGAGACAGCTTTTCCGCTTGTATACGGAACCGGTCGGCTTGATCTTCAGGATCGTTTAATTCGGAAAATCCATTGGCAATTTCGCGTCCCGCGATAAACAGTTCAAACCGATCGGTAAACTCAGGGTGAAGATCATTCTTGCGCGATAACGGAGACACCTCAGCTGGGTGACCTGTAACGAACGTCGGGGCTACGAGCGTTTTTTCGACGCGTGCCTCAAACAATGCCTCAAGTGTTTTGCCAACGCCCCAATCGGCATCAACTTGCACGGACGCGGCTTCGGCAACCTTTAAAATCCCGGTGGGGTCACCTAATTCTTCTAGTGATACCCCCATTTCATTAGCTACGGCTTCAGACATATCAACTCGTCGTATTGGTTCGCCGAAGTCGATTTGTTGATCTTGGAACTCGATTACCGAAGACCCCGCCACCGTCACGACAACGTCGAGAAGAAGTTCTTGGGTCAGGTCCATCGCGTCCTCATAGGTCGCATATGCTTGATAGAACTCGAGCATCGTGAATTCAGGGTTGTGACGACTGGATAGGCCCTCGTTACGAAAAACGCGGCTAATCTCGTAGACGCGCTCAAACCCGCCTACAACAAGGCGTTTTAAATAGAGTTCTGGCGCAACCCGCAAATAAAGCTCCATGTCCAAGCTATTGTGATGGGTGGTGAATGGCCGCGCACTCGCACCGCCTGGAATGGGGTGCATCATCGGCGTTTCGACCTCTAAGAATTGGCGAGCGTCGAAAAACCGACGGATCGTTGAAATAACCTGACTGCGAGTACGAAACACGGCGCGTGACGCATCGCTCATAATTAGATCAACGTATCGCAGTCGATATTTGAGTTCCTGGTCGCTGATACCGTGATATTTCTCGGGTAACGGCTGAAGCGACTTCGTAAGCAGTACAATCTCGGACGCATGGACCGTTAACTCTCCCTTGTTCGTCCTCATCATCGTTCCCGTCACACCAACGATATCACCACGGTCATAGAGCTCATCAAACTCCTTATAGCTGGCGTCACCGAGATCCTGTTGTCTGAGGTAGCACTGTATTTGGTAGGAACCGTCTTGCAGCGTAATGAAACTGGCTTTGCCCATAACACGTCGCAACATGATCCGCCCAGCGATCTTGACACCCACCGCTTCGCTTTCGAGCGCTTCTTTGGAGGAATCGCCATGACGTGCGTGCAGTTCCTCAGCGAAGTCCGATCGATCGAATTCGTTGGGGTATGCGATTCCCCGGCGTCTCAATTCAGTTAGTTTCTGTCGCCGCGATGCAACGATGTCGTTGTCGTCACTCATAATCCCGCCTTCAAACTTGCCTCCAGAAAACCATCGATATCTCCATCCAGCACGTTAAGGGGATCAGCACGCTCCAGCTCCGTGCGGAGATCCTTGACCCTAGACTGGTCCAGCACATACGACCGGATCTGCGAGCCCCATCCGATGTCATCTTTTGTAGCTTCCAACGCTTGTTGTTCTTCTCTTCGTTTATGTAATTCGCGTTCGTGCAACTTGGCGCGTAGTTGCTTCCACGCCTTATCACGGTTCTGATGCTGGGACCGTTCGCTTTGGCACTGTACTACGACGCCGGTGGGTTCATGCGTTAATCGGACAGCGGAATCTGTCCGATTAACGTGTTGGCCTCCAGCCCCACTGGCACGATAAGTATCCACGCGCACGTCTCCGGTCTCGATTTCGATTTCGATGTCGTCATCTATCTCCGCGGATACGAATATCGATACAAAAGACGTGTGACGACGATTCCCCGAATCAAAAGGCGATTTACGCACTAATCGATGGACGCCGGTCTCCGTGCGAAGCCAACCGTACGCGTAGGCGCCGGAAAAAAGCACAGTCGCGCTTTTGATGCCAGCGACTTCGCCATCGGAGAGTTCAATTAATTCCGTTTTTAGTCCGCGTTTTTCGCCCCAACGAAGATACATGCGAAGCAGCATCTCGGCCCAATCCTGAGCCTCCGTGCCGCCTGAGCCAGATTGTACGTCAACGTATGCGTTGGACTCGTCCAATTCGTTGCCGAACATCCGTCGAAACTCAAGTGCCTCCAGCTCTTGGGCATACCGCTGCAGGTCGAGATCGAGCTCACCCAGCGTGGCCGAGTCGTCTTCTTCAGCAGCTAGCTCCGCCAGTTCCGATACATCACCGAGACCCGTCAAAAGACGATCTAAGCCGGTAACCACAACTTCTAGGGCTGCACGTTCTCGTGCCAATTTTTCCGCTCGAGGGGCGTCAGACCAGATATCCGACTCAGCGAGCTCTCGCTCTACTTCTTCCAGCCTTTCCTCGCGCGCTGAAACGTCAAAGATACCCCCGTAGGGCCTCGTTACGCGTCATGAGATCCTTAAGTCTCTCTCGGACGGAAGTGATTTCGGCCATTCGTACCCCTCGCGATCGTCCGAGATTCTACCACGAGCGCAATTTAGCTCGGGCTCACCTGCTCAACCAAGAGCTGCAGTGTCTCGCTATCCAAATAGCGATTCACCTCGAGTTTATAAGTCATCGTGATCCGGCCTGAACTAATCAACTTCTGGTTGAAAGCTATCGCATCGACAAGTTTTTCTTCTTGTTTAACGATTAGTTTGAGGTGTTTCCCTCCGCCGATAACTCGCTGGCTAACTAATTCAAAGTCCCCATGAAATAAGGGTTCATCGAACCCCTGTCCCCAAGGGCCATAATCTTCGATTAATCGAGCATTCTCGATGCTGAGATTCTCGCTCGCCAGCATGCCGTCCGACTCGATGATGCCAACGAGATCGCGTGGCTCAACTCTATTTGCTACCGCATCGGCAAACGCTTTTCGGAACCGCGCCAAGTGAATACGCTTTATTGTCAATCCCGCGGCCATCGCGTGGCCTCCGAATTTGTCCACGAGGCCCGGGAAGCGCGTAGCTACGTCGTCGAGAGCATCGCGGATATGAAGCCCAGGAATACTTCGTGCAGATCCCTTTATTTCGCCTGGCGAAATATCTCCGGAATCGGCAAACGCGATGACTGGCCGATGAAATTGTTCCCGCATCCGCCCTGCCACGATACCGACCACGCCCTGATGCCAAGAAGCGTCGTATACGCAAAGCGCGGGCGCCTCGGCGTCCATCTTTTGAGATATCAACACTTTCGCTTCAACATTCATTTCATCTTCGATTGCTCGACGCGCCTTATTCAGTCCATCCAGCGCGACCGCCATCGATCGAGCACTATCGAGGTTCTCGGCCAACAAACACTGAATGCCCAACGCTATGTCATCCAAGCGCCCAGCGGCGTTCAGCCTGGGTCCAACAGCGAAGGCAAGATCTTGGGAAGACAATGTCTCTAGCCTTCGGGCCGCAATTTCGATTAACGCCCGCATTCCTGGTCGTAGGTGACCCAACCGCATTCGGCGTAGTCCTTGATGGACCAGGATTCGGTTGTTCCGATCAAGCGGGACAACGTCGGCCACCGTTCCCAGCGCGACCAAATCGAGCCAATCCGCAAGGTTTGGTTCGGACAAATTCTTACTTACGAAATAACTCTCGGCCCGCAATTTGGCACGAACCACTGCCATCAAATAGTAAGCGACGCCGACGCCGGCCAGGAACGGACTCTCAAAAGTTGTCCCTTGTAGGTTCGGATTGACGATCGCAGCCGCTTCTGGAAGCTCCTTGGGGGGTAGATGGTGGTCAGTGATGACGACCTCGATCCCCAGCTTCTTCGCTACTTGAACGCCTTCGACACTGGATACCCCATTATCTACTGTGATGATTAGCGCTGGTTCCCGTTTCGCCGCAATAGCTACAATTTCAGGTGTTAGCCCATAGCCAAATTCAAACCGATTAGGTACCAGGTAATCGACGTCGGCCACGCCCATTGCGGTCAACGCCGATACCACAAGCGCTGATGCTGTGGCCCCGTCGGCGTCGAAGTCGCCCACGACGAGTATTCGTTCCCCATCATTTATCGCTTGTACCAACCGAGAAGCGCCCTGATCGACACCGGGCAATCGATCCGGCCCTACCAACAGATTAAGGGATAGATCGATCTCGCTCTTGTTAGTAACGCCCCTCGTGGCGAGAACTCTGGCTAAAAAAGAAGGAACCGCCAGTTCTTTACTAAGATCCAGATACGGAATGTCCCGTCCCCGCTCTTCGATGACGAGGGATTCGTTCATCAATAATCGAAATCGGCGACCCGAATACGACGGACTCGACCACGTACACTCTCAAGACTCGATAGTCGATCTAGCGCGTCGTCCATCGAAGATTCGAGGGCCCGCCCCGTGACCATCACAATGGGCACCCAGGGCTCTCCTTCAGTTTTTCGTACAGCCGCTTGTTTCTGTATTACCCCTTCCATCGAAATCCCGCTCTGACGGAGGACATCCCCGATTTCTCCAAAACCCCCGGGGCGGTCCGCCGCAGGAATGTTGAGGTAATATCGCGATTCCGTCGCTACAACCGGAACGCGTGCTCCCTCATTTTGGCCAATCCTCATCCGCGAGTACGTCCCACGGGCTATTTCGATCAAATCGCCGAGCACCGCCGATGCCGTCGGTAAACCACCCGCCCCCGGCCCCACAAGAAGTATCGAGCCAACAGCATTTGCACCCACGATCACCGCGTTAGCTACTCCGGAAACGTCGCCAATGAGATCCGTTGCCGAAATGAGCGCGGGGTGCACTCGGGTTTCAAACTTCTCTCCATTTCGACGCGCAATGCCCACATGCCTAATCCGGAATCCCAGCTCGCGTGCGTACCGCAAATCTTCAACCGTGACGCCCGAAATGCCTTCGATATACGTGTCGTCCAGGCTTATGGGGATATCAAAAGCTAACGCCGCGAGCAGCGACAATTTTTGTGCTGCATCAACCCCGTCGACGTCAAATCCAGGGTCGGCTTCTGCGTAGCCTAGCTCCTGCGCTTTCGCCAAAGCGTCGGTGAAGCTGGTTCCCTGTTCATCCATCGCCGTCAATATGTAATTGCAAGTTCCATTGATAATGCCAACCAACCAATCGACGCTATTCCCCGATAGCCCACTTTTAAGCGTGTTCATGATTGGAATTCCACCCGCGACCGACGCCTCGATGCCGAGCACCGCACTACCGTTAAACCAATCGTTGCCGTGCGCTGCCAATACTGCCTTGTTTGCAGTCACGATCGGTTTACCCTGACGCAACGCACTCGAAATAAGTTCGCGTGCCGAATCTACCCCGCCGATTAACTCCACGACGACGTCAACATCATCGTCTAAGAGCGTCCCCAAATCGGAATCAAACACCGCATCGCCGATGTCGACTTCGGGCTTCCTGGAACGACTTGCGATGCGAACCACCTCGATGGCCATACCTGCCTGTCGCGTGATCCGCTCCGCGTTCTGATTTAACAGGGTCAACAAGCCTTGCGCGACCGTGCCCAAACCAGCCATACCAATTCGCAAAACGTTCTGACCCGACTCGGAATTTATAGCCAAACTTTCAGATCCCAAGTTCTTCGGCGAGTTTTTCCGCGGACAGATAACCCGGCAACATGCGGCCATCCGACAGTACGATCGATGGCGTTCCGGTAACGCCGACGCGACCACCCAGTTCATACTGTGCTGCGACGGGATTCGGGCACGTCCGACTCGGAATATTGTCACCTCGTTTCAACGTCGTGATTGCACGTTGCGGATCGCTAGAACACCAAGCGGACACGGTCTTCTTATAAGACTCCGATCCAATACCAGCGCGTGGGTATGCGAGATAACGCACCTCAATCCCTTTCTTATGGTACTGGCGCATCTCCCGATGGAGTTTTCGACAATATGTGCAATCAACGTCGGTAAAGACGCTAACCGTAGCTAGCAAACCACTGGCAGGTTTAAACGAAATCATGGACGTGGCATCAACCTTCGCCATGAGTTCTTTACGCTTCTCTTGACGGGCCAATTCCGGGAGATTGAAGATCCCTTCACTCGAAACCTCATACATATCACCCACCAGGAAATAATTGCCGTCCGCACTCATGTACCTGTCTCTTATACACATCTGACGCTGCCGACGAATAGAGAGGTGTAGATCTCGGTGGTCGCCGTATCAT
>CAXDSX010000122.1:0-7021 GCA_963992075.1 uncultured Pseudomonadales bacterium
GATCTACACCTCTCTATTCGTCGGCAGCGTCAGATGTGTATAAGAGACAGTTTCATTGGTGTTGCTGGTTCAGGTTATTGGGCCGATGGTTGGCCCGCGCAGTGAGGAAACGGGATAGAGGATGGCTTCAGACAATCCGCAGGAATACATCAAGCACCACCTGACCAACCTCACCTACGGCAGGCACCCAGATATTGGGACTCTGGAAGTTGTGGATGTTAATGCACGCATTCACGACGAATTTCTCTATGGCACCTGGGGGTTTGCACACGACGCGGACGAGGCCACCGCCATGGGGTTTAACTCGATCAATGTGGACTCGATGGCGTGGTCGGTGGCCTTAGGGTTGATCTTCTGCGCGCTTTTTTACAGCGTGGCGCGAAAGGCAACTGCTGGTGTCCCGGGCGGGCTGCAAAATGCAGTCGAGTACGTGGTGGAGTTTATTGACGACATGGTGCGGGGGATTTTTGCTCACAAGAACGACCTGATTGCACCCATGGCACTTACGGTGTTTGTGTGGGTCTTCTTAATGAATCTAATGGATCTTGTTCCAGTTGACTGGATCCCGGAGCTGGCTGCGCTTTTTGGTGTGCATTTCATGAAGGTTGTACCGTCGACCGATCCAAACATCACGATGTCGATGGCGCTTAGTATTTTCGTCCTCATGCTTTACTACAGCGTCAAATGCAAAGGTCTCGGAGGTTTCGGAAGCGAGCTGGCCTTTCAGCCCTTTCCGAAGTTTATGGCGCCCCTTAATCTGGTGCTGGAACTACCGACGCTGTTTGCAAAGCCGCTGTCCTTGGGCCTTCGTCTTTTTGGCAACATGTATGCGGGAGAAATGATTTTCATCCTGATTGCGCTTATGTACGCGGGCATGGCGACGGATGCTGTTGGTGCTGCGTTAGGTATTTTTGGTGGCGTGCTGCATTTCGCCTGGGCAGCATTTCACATACTCATTATTACTCTGCAGGCATATATTTTCGCCGTGCTCACCGTGGTCTATTTGTCTGCGGCGCACGACGAGGCACATTAAACAAAAAACAGGAGTCAAAAATGGAACTCGGTATTGCCATCGCTGTTTCTCTCATGTTGGGTCTCGGTGCTGTTGGCGCCGCCATTGGCATGGGAATATTGGGCGGTAAGTTCTTGGAGGGCGTTGCTCGTCAGCCAGAACTGCTTGGGGACCTCAGAACCCAGTTTTTCATCGTGGTGGGATTAGTCGACGCCGTGCCGATTATTGGCGTGGGGATCGGACTGTATGTGTTGTTTGTTCTTGGCTAAAGCGCTTGTTAACGAGAAGCTAATATGAACCTCAACTGGACACTAGTTGGCCAAAGCATCACGTTTTTGGTGTTTGCTTGGACCTGCTATAAGTTTATTTGGCCGCTCCTTATTGGTGCCATGGATGAGCGAACGAAGCTCATCAGCGAAGGCATTGAGAATGCTGAGCAAGCTCGCCGGGACCTCGAAGATGCATCGACTAAAGTCGATGAGATTATGCGTGAGGCTCGGACGGATGCTCAGGCGTTGGTTGAGCAGGCGCGCACCCAAGCGGCGGGCATGATTGAAGAAGCCAAGAAGGATGCCGAGGACGAGGGCGAGAGAATTCGAGAGTCTGCGCGTGCCGACGTCGTCCAGGAAACCAACCGCGCTAGGGAATCATTAAGAACCGAAGTGGCCGAACTTGCGCTGAGCGGTGCCGAGCGGATCCTCGAATCGGGCATCGATCGAACACAGCATGCCGAGTTGTTGGATAAATTGGCGTCGGAGTTATAGGCATGGCCGAGCTTGCAACGTTGGCAAGACCCTACGCGAACGCCGCGTTCGATTTGGCTAAATCTGCGGGGCGCCTGGATGAGTGGTCCAGGGGCCTCAACCTGCTGGCACTCGCAAGCGAAGATCCAAATCTTAGGGCAATGATTCAGTCGCCGACGGCGACGACTGCCGAGAAAGCGTTTAAGTTCAATGAACTTTTCCGCGACGATCTTTCTGATTCCGTTCAGCAATTCGTATACGTGTTGGCAGAAAATAAACGCTTGCCACTGCTTGCCGAGATCACGACCCAATTTGAGGAAAAACGCGCGCAGGAGGCTAGGACATTAGACGTCGAAGTGACGACCGCGGTGTCCCTCTCGGAAACGGAGCAAGGCCGGTTTCAAGACATCTTGGAGCGTCGTTTCGAACAACAAATTAATCTCACGACGGCGGTTGATAAAACTGTGATCGGTGGGGCGCATATCCGCGCTGGCGATACAGTAATCGACGGATCCCTGCGGGGCAGGCTTGCGAAATTAGGTGAAGCGTTCGCGCGTTCGTAAAGACATAGGTAATTACATGCAGCAACTAAATCCATCAGAAATTAGCGACATCATCAAGGCGCGTATCGAAAACCTCGACACGTCGTCACAACCACAAAACGAGGGCACGGTGGTTAGTGTGTCCGACGGGATCGTGCGCGTGCATGGCATGGCTGAAGCCCAATACGGGGAGATGATTGAGTTTGACGGCGGCCTATACGGCATGGCGTTGAATCTGGAGCGAGACTCTGTCGGCGTGGTCGTTCTAGGCGATTACAAAGGCCTATCTGAGGGTGCCACGGCTCGTTGCACCCAGCGAATTCTTGAGGTTCCGGTAGGTACGGAGCTATTAGGACGGGTGGTTGACTCGTTAGGTAACGTGATCGACGGCAAAGGCCCGCTTAACGCCGAACGGACCGCACCCATAGAGAAAGTCGCCCCGGGTGTGATCGCGCGGCAGTCGGTCGACCAACCGGTACAGATGGGCATTAAGTGTATCGACGCCATGGTTCCGATAGGTCGAGGCCAGCGGGAACTCATCATCGGAGATCGCCAAATAGGCAAAACGGCAATCGCCGTGGATGCCATCATTAATCAAAAAGGGAAGGGGATTAAGTGTATCTACGTCGCGATAGGGCAAAAAATGTCGACCATCGCGAATGTGGTGAGAACGCTGGAAGAAAATGGCGCCATGGAACATACCATTGTCGTTGGAGCGAGCGCTTCGGACCCAGCGCCGATGCAGTACATCGCGCCATATTCCGGTTGCAGCATGGGCGAGTACTTCCGTGACCGCGGAGAGGACGCGCTGATTATTTATGACGATTTGACCAAGCAAGCTTGGGCGTATCGACAAATTTCTCTTCTCTTGCGTCGTCCACCGGGGCGAGAAGCTTACCCCGGCGACATTTTTTATCTTCACTCGCGACTTCTTGAACGCGCGGCGCGGGTTAATGCGGAGTATGTGGAGCGGGAAACGAACGGTGAAATCGTCGGCAAAACCGGCTCTCTAACAGCGCTTCCAATCATTGAGACCCAAGCGGGGGACGTTTCCGCGTTCGTGCCGACTAACGTCATTTCGATCACAGATGGTCAAATTTTCCTCGAGCTGGACCGATTCAATGCTGGGACTCGGCCGGCGATGAGTCCGGGCATTTCGGTTTCTCGGGTGGGTGGTTCGGCGCAAGTGCCCTTCATCAAGAAAATCTCTGGGGGGATTAAGCTTGCCCTCGCGCAATACCGTGAACTCGCAGCCTTCTCGCAGTTTGCTTCAGACCTTGATGAGGCAACTCGGCGCCAATTGGAGCACGGCGAACGGGTCGAAGAGTTGATGAAGCAGCCGCAGTTTTCTCCCATGACCGTGTCCGAGATGGGACTTGTTCTTTACGCCGCGAGCGAGGGCTTCCTCGAAGATGTACCGGTCGATCGCGTGCTCGACTTTGAGCGAGATTTGCTCGCGTACATGAATTCGGAACATGGCGAATGGATGAGCAACATTACCGAGACGGGCGAGTATTCCGACGAAATCGTGGACTACATGAAAACGGCGATCGAGACATTTAAATCGACCCACGCGTACGGCGACTAAATATGGCCGTCGGTAGAGAAATAAAGAAGAAGATTGGCAGCGTCGAAAATACGCAGAAGGTCACTAACGCCATGCAGATGGTTGCGGCAAGCAAGATGCGACGGACCCAGGATCAAATGAATGAAGCGCGGCCGTATGCCCATAGGATCCGCGATGTCATCGCACATCTTGCCAACGCGAATCCCGAGTACAAGCACGTGTTTATGCAGACTCGGGAGATCAAGCGCGTAGGCTATATCGTTGTTACGTCAGACAAAGGTCAGTGTGGGGGCTTAAACGCGAATCTGCTCAGAACGCTGGTTAGGCAGATGCGTGAACAGCAAACCAATGACATTGACGTCGATCTCTCATTGATCGGGAAGAAAGCCGCCGCTTTTTTTCGGTCGGTTGGGGGTAACGTGGTGGCCGCGATAAGTGAAGTGGGCGAAACGCCCGAGTTGGAAACGCTGCTCGGCGGCGTGAAAGTTATGTTGGATGCCTTTGAGGATGGTGAGATCGATCGTCTGGACATTCTCTCGAACGAATTTGTGAACACGATGACCCAAAGTCCGACGTTCAACCAGCTTCTTCCGTTGGAACCGTCTGACGATGACTCGAAGGGGCGCACCTGGGACTATCTCTATGAGCCGGACGCGCGTGAGTTGGTTGAAGGATTGGTGCGACGATACGTGGAGTCCCAGGTTTACCAGGCGGTTGTTGAGAATGGCGCATGTGAACAAGCAGCCCGAATGATTGCCATGAAAAACGCAACGGAAAATGCGGAGAAGGTCATCGATGAATTAAATCTGATCTACAACAATGCCCGCCAAGCGGCGATAACGCAGGAAATTGCAGAAATTGTCGGCGGAGCGGCGGCAGTTTGATGGGTCCTAGCGAACTAGCAATATCACGTGAAGCGGTACGCGCATCTGCGCGATCAGTAAGAAGAGGAAGGCTATGAGTAGCGGTCAAATCGTTCAGGTCATTGGCGCGGTCATTGACGTCGAGTTTAGTCGCGAGGAAGTTCCTGACGTTTACGACGCGTTGACCGTTGGCTCGACGGGGTTGACCCTAGAGGTTCAGCAACAACTGGGCGATGGCGTCGTTCGCACGATTGCCATGGGAACTTCGGAGGGGTTATCGAGGGGCCTCGAAGTCGCCAACACGGGTCAGCCTATTTCCGTGCCAGTTGGAGAAGAGACGCTGGGTAGGATCATGGACGTGCTTGGTAATGCGATCGATGAAAAAGGCGCGATTAACGCCCGCGAATCCAAACCGATTCATAGACCGGCACCTACCTATGAAGATCAGATGGGCGGAAACGAATTGCTGGAAACGGGCATCAAAGTGATCGATCTCATCTGTCCGTTCGCGCGGGGCGGAAAGGTGGGGCTATTCGGTGGAGCCGGGGTGGGTAAAACCATCACCATGCTCGAGCTCATCCGCAATATTGCGGTGGAACATTCCGGCTTGTCCGTGTTTGCCGGCGTGGGCGAACGGACCCGTGAAGGCAACGATTTTTATTACGAGATGGAAGAGGCTGGGGTTCTCGACAAAATTTCGTTGGTGTTTGGGCAGATGAACGAGCCACCCGGCAACCGATTAAGGGTTGGCCTTACGGGGCTGACATTAGCCGAACAATTTCGGGATGAGGGCCGAGACGTCTTGCTCTTTGTGGACAACATCTATCGCTACACGCTCGCCGGTACTGAAGTGTCGGCGCTGCTCGGAAGAATGCCTTCCGCCGTTGGTTATCAACCGACACTCGCTGAAGAAATGGGCGTGTTGCAAGAGCGAATTACCACGACCCGGTCGGGCTCAATAACGTCTGTGCAGGCGATCTATGTTCCTGCGGACGATCTCACGGATCCCTCACCTGCCACGACGTTTGCGCACCTTGATTCAACGGTCACGCTTTCGCGCGCAATTACAGACCTCGGTATTTATCCGGCGGTAGATCCATTGGACTCGGGCTCGCGCCAGCTTGATCCGAACATCGTTGGGGCAGAGCATTATGAAACAGCTCAGCGTACGCAGCAGGTTTTGCAGCGTTACCAGGAACTGAAAGACATCATTGCCATTCTCGGGATGGATGAGCTCTCCGAGGAAGACAAATCGCTTGTCTACCGAGCTCGAAAGATGCAGCAGTTTTTCTCACAGGCTTTTTTTGTTGCGGAGCAGTTTACGGGGAATCCGGGCTCGTACGTTTCAAGAGAGGACACGGTGCGCAGCTTCAAGGCCATTTTGGACGGCGAGGCCGACGATCTGCCGGAGCAAGCATTCAATATGGTGGGCACCATCGAGGACGCCAGGGAGAAAGCCAAGACATTGGCGGCATAAGTAATGGCCAACACTATGCAATGCAACATCGTCAGCGCTGAACGCGAAATCTTTTCGGGGCGTGTGACGAGGATCTCGATGAAGGGCACCGTGGGAGAGCTGGGTATTTTGCCAAACCATACGCCACTTTTAACCGGCATCTCGCCTGGACCTGTGCGGTTGCAGTTCGAAGATGGTGAAGACGATGTCTTTTTTGCCTCCGGTGGGTTCCTAGAGATTCAACCGGGCGTTGTGACGGTGCTTGCCGATACGGCTCTGCATGCGGACGACATTGATGAAGCGGCAGCGCAGGAAGCGAAAGAACAGGCACAACGGGAAATCGCAGAAAACGCCGCTGACTTTGATTATTCACGCGCGATGTCGCAGCTTGCTGAAGCCACCGCGAGAGAACTCACGTTGGCGGAGTTGCGTAAGCGCCGCCGTTAGTTTGACGGTCCGATCCGCCGCAAAAGACAGATCTCAAATTCCTTTTTTCCGCACGTATAATCGTGGCGTCTTAAGACAGAGATTTCCGTGATGCGGCTTGAAGTCATCGTCCTGGCAGCGGGCGAGGGAACTCGCATGCAGTCGTCGATTCCGAAAGTCCTCCACACGGTGGGTGGTCGACCGCTCCTTGATCACGTGTTGTGTGTTGCACGAGGCCTGGCTCCGGAGGCACTGCATGTAGTAGTCGGTCGTTCGGGCGACGAAATTAGAGCGCGCTTCGAAGCGTCGGATGTCGTTTGGGTCGATCAAATGGAGCAAAAAGGCACGGGGCACGCGGTAATGCAGCTGTCTCTTATACACATCTGACGCTGCCGACGAATAGAGAGGTGTA
>CAXDSX010000123.1:0-6960 GCA_963992075.1 uncultured Pseudomonadales bacterium
TCTACACCTCTCTATTCGTCGGCAGCGTCAGATGTGTATAAGAGACAGCCAAAGGTCGATAAATCGGTGAATCCAAGCGCGCCAAGACGGTAGTTGATGCTGACGACGACGATGTCACCGTTGAGCGCAAATTGGGCCCCGTTGTACCAGGGTATGCCGCCTTGTCCGGTGCGGTATGCGCCGCCATGGATCCAGACCAGTACTGGACGCCCGCCGCCGGGAGTTGCAGGTGTCGTGACGTTGAGGGTAAGACAGTCCTCATTCCAGCGAACGCTCGGCGCATCGCTGAGCCCGGTACCTGGGAGTTGGGGTGCGGCGGCCCCGATTTTCTTTGTGGAGAGAACTTCTGTCCATGGCTCGGGTGGTTCCGCTCGCTGAAAACGTCTTGATTCCGTCGGTTCTGCCGCATACGGGATACTCGCGAAAAAAAATGTGCCATCTTTCTCGCGGCCTTCGATCGGACCTGCGGTTGTTTCTACCTGGGTCATCATGCACGTATCCTCCTGTCGTCGGATCGTAACGCAATGTGGTAAACCGCGCGCAGAAGAGGGTTTGCAGAAGTGGTGGAGCGTTGCAATGCTTATAACGTAGGGAGGAGTTTTCTGGATGAACGCGAACCTATTTGCTCGGTTCGACACCGTATTTGGCGAACACTCGACTAAGACTTGTTTACGCCTGGCGAATGGCAGGACGTGGACTTATGGTGATTTGCAACGCGCGACTGCTTGTATGGCGGCCGCACTGCGCAGCGAGGGCGTTGATCGTGGCGATCGCCTGGTCGTGCAAGTCCCGAAAACGCCAGATGCGTTAGCTCTTTATCTCGCCACACTTCAAGTTGGCGGGGTGTATGTCCCTTTGAATACGGATTACACGGAGTCGGAGGTCGCGTATTTTCTTGAGGACGCAGCCCCTTCTCTATTTATTGCGGGGAGCGACACGGATGCTGGTCTGCCTACCTTCACGTTGGATGAACACGGTGAGGGTTCTCTCAAGGAAGTAGCGTTATCCATGGGCCCCGATAGTCAAGTCGCCAAACGCAGCGAGGGCGATTTGGCTGCCATTCTTTACACGTCGGGGACCACGGGACGTTCGAAAGGGGCGATGTTGACGCACGCCAACTTAACGAGCAACGCCGATACCTTGATTGCCTATTGGGGGTGGCGCTCGAACGACGTGTTGCTACACGCGCTACCGATCTACCATGTTCACGGGCTCTTCGTGGCTTCCCACTGCGTACTAATGACCGGTAGCTCAATGATTTTTCTGCCGCGATTCGAGGTGGAATCGCTTATTGAACACTTGCCGTCCTGCAGTGTTCTTATGGGCGTTCCGACGTTCTACACGCGGCTACTCGGATCCACTCTTTTTACTCGCGAGGTGGTCGGTGACGTACGCTTATTTGTGTCGGGGTCTGCGCCACTGACCGAGCAGACGTTCGACGCTTTCGAACACCGAACAGGGCACCGGATATTAGAACGGTACGGCATGAGTGAAACCGGAATGAATACCTCGAATCCATTGGACGGTGAACGCGTTGCGGGGACCGTTGGTTTTCCACTTCCTGGGATTGAAGTGCGCATTACCAATGATGCCGGAGCGCCATTGCCTGCGGGCGACATTGGAGGCATCGAAGTGCGGGGACCGAATGTCTTTTCAGGGTATTGGCGCATGCCGGAGAAAACACGCGAGGAGTTTCGGGATGATGGCTACTTTAAGACGGGTGATATGGGGCGCGTTGATGCTGATGGTCGGTGCACGATCGTCGGTCGTGACAAAGATCTAGTCATCAGCGGCGGGCTGAACGTCTACCCGAAAGAGGTTGAGTTGTTGATCGATACGATTTCTGGCGTGATCGACTCGGCAGTGATTGGCGTACCCCATCCAGATTTTGGCGAGGCGGTGATCGCAGTCGTTGCCAGTGAGACCGATATTAAGCTTGATGATGTTATCGACGTCTTGAGTGGAAAACTCGCTCGCTTCAAGCAACCTAAAGGTTTGCTGAGAGTTGACGAGCTTCCACGCAATGCCATGGGGAAGGTGCAGAAGAATGTCCTGCGCGAAATCTGTGCGGATCGATTCTCGTGGGATAAACAAGACGATAGAGGCGTACTCTAGTTGGCAAGATTAAAGTGCTTCCGTACGTTCGGACACGAGGTGATCCATGGTTAGGGTGATGGTTGCTGCAGTTTGTTTGCTCGCATACCAAAGTCCGGGTGGTTATGAGCTACGGTACAGCACGCCGGAGACGCAGGGCCTGTCTTCTGAAGGCATGGCCAAAATTAGTGAGTGGTCGGCGAAGTACGTTGAAGAGGGTAGGCTCGCGGGTATGGTGACGCTGGTCGCACGCGGTGGCGACGTTGTGCACTTTGAGGCGATGGGCCAACGAGGAGCGGAAGACCCTCGCCCGTTGACGCGGGATGCGTTGTTTCGAATCTACTCCATGACAAAACCAGTAACCTCGGTGGC
This sequence comes from uncultured Pseudomonadales bacterium, assembly GCA_963992075.1. GTDB lineage: Bacteria > Pseudomonadota > Gammaproteobacteria > Pseudomonadales > Azotimanducaceae > UBA11889. Next base: position 2,467 of record CAXDSX010000123.1, read on the forward strand.
GATCATGATGCTCATCGAAGATGGCGAATTGAGCTTGGACGATCAAGTGGTGAAATATTTGCCGGAGTTGAGGTCGCTAACAGTCCTTAAGGACGGGGCGCGCGTGCCGCTCGGTAATCCGATTACCGTTCGTCATTTGCTCACACACACGGCGGGCTTTTCATACGGCTGGAACCGTCGCGATCCCGTTGACGTGTTGTATGCGAAGGTGAATCCGGAACAGGCGTCGGACTCGACCGATTTCTTGCATAGGCTATCGGGGTTGCCGTTGAAGTTTGAGCCGGGTAATCAATGGCATTACGGTGTGGCCACCGACCTGCTTGGCGTGCTGGTTGAACGGGTTAGCGAGAAACCCTTCAACAGGTTTTTGCATGACCGGCTGTTTGAGCCGATGGGAATGGTCGACACCTTCTTTAACGTCCCGACGTCCAAGTTGGATCGATTCTTGCCCAATCACTTCTGGGACTGGCGCAATCGAAGGTTGGTCATGTTTACCGGCGCAAACGATACCGAGTTCAAACAGGCCAAGTTTTTCTCTGGGGGCGGGGGATTGGTGTCCACGGCGGCGGATTATTTTCGATTTACCGAGATGCTACGTCGGGGCGGTGAGCTGGACGGTACTCGTATTCTCGAACCGGAGACGGTTGCGCTCATGACGCGTGATCATCTACCTGACATCGTGCCGTTGGTAAAAGATGGGGTTAACGAGCGCTCCATTCTGCGACGCGGACGTGGTTTTGGATTGGGTTTCGACGTGGTTGTTGACGTGGCGAATCGTCGAGGTTCTGCATCTGTCGGTGACTATAGCTGGTCCGGTATTGCCGGTACGTTTTTCTGGATCGACCCTGCACTTGATATCGTTGCGATGGGCATGATCCAAGTCCTTAGGTCGCCACTACGTTTGAGTTTCGAGATGAAAAATCTTGTTCACGAATCGTTAATTAACGATGAAAATTGAATTTTTTTGGGACATCGGCAGCACCAACACGTATTTCGCGTTGCGGTTGATTCGACCCTTGGTGGCGAGGTACGGCGCTGAGCTTGTGATGCATCCGTTCAATCTTGGCTATGTGTTTCGCTACCACAAGTATGTTCTCGCCGAAGAGCCTCAGGCGAAGTTACAGAATAGAGGTCGGGACCTAAGACGTTGGGCTGAAAAATATCAGCTTGGATTTCGCATGCCAGATACCTTCCCCATTAAAACGAGTCGGGCATTAAGGGGTGCTTTGGTCGCTCGTGAATTGGACGTCGAGACTGCCTACGTTGATCGGCTTTTTACGCGTTATTGGGAGGAAAACGACGCGTCCATCAGCGAATACGAAGGCATTGCTAGGGTTGCTAACGAAATCGAGGTCGATCCGGATCGGTTTGTGGCGCGTTGCGAAGATGACGATATTAAACAACAGCTGATCGATGTCACCCAGGGCGCGCTCGAACGTGGCGTTTTTGGAGCGCCATCGTTTTACATTGAGGACGAGCTATATTGGGGTAAAGACCGCATGGAATTCATTGAGGACGCCCTACAAAAAGGCGCGTGATCCCCGTTAGTCGACGGGTATCGTATTACAGAAGTTCGGCATGACCTTGCGGGAGAAGAGATCCAGAGAATCATGAATTTGTTCGGGTGTATGCAGACCGGCAGGAATCAGTAGAAAGGCCTCGTCGATAGGCACTGCCGCACTGACCTTCTCGATTTGCTTGTTTAAGGTGTCTGGCGAACCCACCAATAATTCCGGCATGCCTTGCCCAAACGGCGTCGCCCAGTTGTCCCAGAACCACTGCATGTCTTCGAACAGCGACCACGCCTTGGCGTCCGTTTCGGCACAAATCATGATGCCGCCCCAGCAAGCTTCTTCCCCTGGGGCAACAACATGCCCGTGGGATTTCGCTTCTTCTCGCCAGGCGTCCCATAGGACTTCAAGGAATTCGGTATTCCCTGAGAGCACGATCGGCCGTCCCTTGTATTTAGCCCAGAATTTGGCTGTTCGGAGGCTCTGCGAGAAACCGCCGTAAAGCGGTATTTCGTCTTGAAGCGGTCGCGGCGCAATCCCGATTTCATGGACTCGCATTGAGTCGTCAACTCCCTCACCGTAGTTTCGATATACCGGGTGATCGTGAGGATTGACAAAGTCCTCAGGTGGGAAGTTCCAGTACTTTCCTTTGTAAGAAAAGGTATTGTTTTTTAGAGCTTTAACGACGATATCTACAAATTCAGTAAAGTATTCCCGGTTTCGATCATCGTCTTCGGTGTCTTTCGTCCATGGCCCAACCGCAGTGAGGTCGGGCCTTACCTTGAAGTTCTCGACCCACCTAGCTTGGTAACCACGAACGAGACCCACGCCGAACCGACCTTCAAGCATGTGATCCATCGTCGCAATCTTTTCAGCGGTGGCCAAGGGATTGTTTGTGGTGGACACAAAACCGCAAGTCACCACACGTATCGTCGAGGTATGTCGCCCAAGCCACATGGCCATTAGGGCAGGATCGTTGGAGGTTTCAAATCCCTCGATTTGAAGATGATGCTCGGGATGTCCGAAGGCGAAATACCCTCGGTCTTCCGCAAATGCAGCGTAGTCACCGAGTTCCATAATCATGCGGTGGTACAGATCGGGGCGACGCCCGGCCATGCCTTGCTCGAGTTCCGCTCGTCTCCCGACGGTACAGTAGACGAATAGTCCGAATTTCATTCGGCGTCCTCCGATCCAAAGAGTAACACCGGCCTTGAGATTTTCCTCCGGTTTCGATCACTATATCGCGTCTTGTTTGGACGCATCGAGATGGATGACACGTGTCTGGATTTCCGATTGACGGCCGAAGAGCGGCGTCAGTTCGACGAGCAAGGTTTTCTCGTTGTGCCCGATGTACTCGACGCGACAACGATCAACCAATTGACTCTCGCTGCAGATGGCGTGACGACGCGTTGGCGTCCCGTCTATGAACGTGATCGCGGATTGAAACCGCATCATCCCCTGAATGTTCTGGATTTCATTGGACAAGATGAGGATTTCCTCAGCCTCATCGATTTTCCACGGACGTTTATGAAAGTCGTGGATATTCTTGGCTGGCATATTCAGCTGTACCACTCGCATATGATCGTGACGCCTCCATTACCTGAGGGATACGAACCGCGTGGGGCGAGACTTGGTTGGCACCAGGATAGCGGGCGTTTGAATCTCGATATCGAGTCGTCTCCGAGGCCGAGAATTTCACTTAAAGTCGGTTTTTTCCTTACCGACACGAGTCAACCTGATCGAGGGAACTTTCACGTGGTGCCTGGAAGCCACCTCACGAACGAACTGTCCATGCCTGACGACGATGCAACAGATCATCCCGGAGCAATACCCGTACTGGCGGGACCGGGAGACGCTGTATTTTTCGATCGGCGGTTGTGGCATTCGGCGGGTCGTAATTTCTCGACCATTACACGAAAAGTGCTCTTTTACGGCTACAGCTATCGTTGGTTGAAACCGAGGGACGACATGTCGATTGAGCACTATATGGAGCACTCGGACCCGATTCGGCGGCAGTTGTTGGGCGCAAGTCCGAACGGTGGTTTTGGCTACACGTCGCCGTCAGATGAAGACGTCCCGTTGAGGACGTGGTTAAAAGATAGATTGGGCGACGAGGCGGTTGTGGTGTGATCCAAGCCGACAGATTCGGCTATCCGATCGGTTAGATCCTGAGCATGATGCCAGTAGGCTCCAGGCCGAGCAGAACTCGACCGGCGTCCTCCATGTTTTGAGGTGCGACCGTGGCGTGTTGCCGGATGACGCGCGCATCTCTTGCGAGTCGTTCCAATGGATGGCCCACTTGATTCGCCGTTGTTCCCGCGGCGGTCGCAACGATGTCGACGACTTCCGCGATGGCGACGGCGGCGTCCGAGCACAGGACATGGACTAAGGCACGATCGCGTTCGGGGAGGGGATCGCCCGCAACGACTAAAGCCCAGTTCTTATCGACTTGTTCGAATACGGCGGCTCGAGCGCCGCGCAACCTTGCTTCGGCTTTTGCTACCGCGAGTTGCGCAGCAGGCCGATCACGCAGGGAACGGCTATTAAATCGAGGGGTCTTTGACGTCGCGAGCTCGATGAATGCGTCGATCGCGGCGCGCGCGATGCCGAGTCCGACGGCGACTTTGTTGAAAGCCAGACGATTTCCAAGCGGTAATCGAAGTTGAGCCGATCGTTCGCGGAGACCGCCCATGGGTTCGACGATGCAATTGTTGTCGACAAGCACGTTATCGATTCGCACGTCGTGCGAGCCGGAGCCTCTCAGTCCGGAAACATTCCATGTGTCGACGATTTCGTAATCGCCTTCCTCGACCACGGCGTAATGAAACCCGTCGTCAACTGTCGCGCCGTTGTCATAAAGCCTTACAGTTGCGCCAAATACTTGGGCATTGTGGATACCGCTGACGAACTGCCATTGTCCGGACACGTTCCATCCTTCGTCGCATCGTTCGGCTCGGCCTACCGCCTGTCTCTTATACACATC
>CAXDSX010000124.1:0-6882 GCA_963992075.1 uncultured Pseudomonadales bacterium
TTTTTTTTCAAGCAGAAGACGGCATACGACATCAGCCTCGGTCTCGTGGGCTCGGAGATGTGTATAAGAGACAGAGTCTTCGATCTCGACGAAGCCGTACAAATCGCTCTGATAAATCGAGTGGGCGTAGACCTCATAGATCTGCCCTTGATTGTGGAAATAAATCCGATAAATATTTTTCTGATCGTCTGCCATTGAAAATTTCGTAGCTCGCTTCCTCCTATTAGTATAGTCGATGCCGAGGATTTCAAGGTGCCCTATAATCGCCCGCCAGGCCATGGCCCTGTCGTCAGGTACCGAATGAAGCTTTTTCTACAAACCCAAGGCTGCCAGATGAACGAGTACGATTCATCACGAATAGCGGACCTGCTTGGGGATACGCATCGAGCGACACTCGTAGAGGACGAGGGGGACGCGGACGTCATTCTCTTAAACACCTGCGCAATACGGGAGAAAGCTCAAGAGAAAGTGTTTCACCAATTGGGTCGGTGGCGACGACTTAAAGTCGAACGTCCGGGCGTAATCATCGGTGTGGGAGGATGCGTAGCCAGCCAGGAGGGAGCGGCGATAACCACGAGAGCGCCTTTCGTCGATCTAGTGTTTGGCCCCCAAACCCTTCACCGGCTCCCGAAGATGATTGACGAGTTTCGGGAGTCGAGAAAGGCTGTCGTCGACATTAGCTTTCCCCAAATCGAAAAATTTGATCATCTTCCAACGCCGCGTGCAGGAGCAGCTTCGAAGTACATCTCCGTTATGGAAGGGTGCAATAAATACTGTAGTTTTTGCGTAGTACCACATACTCGCGGTAATGAAGTAAGCCGGCCAAAGACAGATGTGCTAAAGGAGGTTGGTGAAGTTGCGAGACAAGGAGTCCGCGAGATTAATTTCCTTGGACAAAATGTGAACGCATATCGCGGGCAGGCAGACGACAGCGTCGCCGACTTATCGGAACTGATTCGTGAAGCGGCCTATGTTGAAGGGATTGATCGTATTCGCTTCACGACTTCGCACCCGGTTGAATTTACAGATAGATTGGTTGACGCCTATCGCGATGTTCCTGAACTTGCCAGTCATTTGCATTTACCGGTTCAGTCCGGATCGGATCGGATCCTCGCTAAGATGAGACGGCGTCATACGCGTTTGGAATATAAGTCGCTCGTACGGAAGATTCAAAAAGCGCGGCCTGATATCCACATATCGTCAGACTTTATCGTGGGGTTTCCGGGCGAGACCGACGAAGATTTTGAAGATACGATGGAACTGGTTAGGTCGCTCGATTTCGATCTGTCATATAGCTTCATATACAGCCCGCGACCCGGGACGCCCGCAGCGTCTCTGCCGGACGCGACGCCAATGGAGGTCAAACGACACCGCCTTTCGATCTTGCAAGATCAGCTTCGTAAACAAGCGCGGCGCCATGCTCTGTCTATGGTAGGGGGTGTGGAAAGGATTTTGGTGACCGGTCCTTCCCGAAAGGACCCTGGAGAATTTCAGGGGCGTACCGAGAATAATCGGGTGGTGAATTTTCGCGACGGTGTTAGCGGTACGTTTGTTGACGTCGTGATCGAAGAAGCGCTACCCAACTCGTTGCGTGGGCGCATTAGGGCGTAATGCCTGTTAAAACCGCTCGCCTCGGGTAATGGGCGGCTCTGAATCGCGAAATCTGGGCGCGTTGAAGCCGTACCTATACGACAATTTGAATCGAATGCCAATTTGACAGACGAAATCGCGTCGCTATGCTTGGCGTTTAAGGGAATGGACATCAAACCGACTTGAGTGATGAGTCGCGCGTCGTCGCACTGACCACAAACTTAGATCTAGAACCTAACGATTCGCGCCGTTTGGCGTCTCTTTGTGGTCCTTTCGATCAGAACCTCAAGCATTTAGAGAAACGCCTCGGAATTAATATACGGAACCGAGGAAATGCGTTTCAGATCACGGGACCTGAACAAGGCGTAAAGGCTGGCAGCGCGTTGTTGTCACAGCTCTATGTTGAAACCCGCGATGCTAATACGCTTGACCCAGATACAGTGCATTTATTCCTGCAAGAAGCTGGTGTGGAAGATTTGGTTGCCCGGCGTCAAGCGGAAGTCGAGCAGGACCGGGCTGTTGTCTCGACTCGCCGGAAACCGGTCAAACCCCGCGGCGCGAACCAAATACGTTATGTCGAACGGATTCGTCAACACGATGTCAATTTTGGCATAGGGCCTGCCGGAACTGGCAAAACCTATCTAGGTGTGGCGTGCGCGGTTGAAGCGTTGGAAAACAAGAGCGTTAGTCGAATTCTACTTGTTCGACCAGCGGTGGAAGCTGGAGAAAAGCTGGGGTTTTTGCCGGGAGATTTATCCCAAAAAATTGATCCTTATTTGCGTCCTCTTTATGACGCGCTTTATGAAATGCTTGGCGTTGAACGGGTCAATAAATACATCGAAAGGAACGTGATTGAGGTAGCACCCCTGGCTTTCATGCGCGGCCGAACGCTTAACAGTTCCTTTATTATTCTTGATGAGGCCCAAAACACGACACTCGAACAAATGAAAATGTTCTTGACGCGTATTGGTTTTGGGTCGACCGCTGTGATTACGGGAGATGTGACTCAAATCGATCTCCCGGTAGGAATCGGCCAGCGGTCGGGGTTAATCCATGTCCTACGGGTTCTTGAGGACGTTAAGGGGTTGAGTTTTACTCACTTTGAGTCGAAAGACGTAGTTCGCCACCCTCTAGTACAGCGTATTGTTGAAGCGTATGCGCGGGAGGACACTTTGCGTTCAACACGTAAGCCGGATCTTGAGCAACGGAGCGATATAGGTGGTTCGGGTAATTGACGTTCAACTAGGGACTAATACGAATGTCCCCAACGAGGACAGTCTTGGCGAATACGCGAAAGCGGCGATGGAGAATGAAACGGGTACCCTATGCATTCGGGTGGTTGGTGAAGACGAGGGCCGAGAACTTAATCTCCAACATTGTTCAAAGAACCATGCGACCAATGTGCTCTCATTTGTTAGTGAGCTCCCCGGTTCCCTCGGCGACGTTGCAATATGTGCCCCGGTAGTGGAGGCCGAAGCGGAAACACAATCGAAGTCAGTAGCAGACCATTATGCCCATATGGTCGTTCACGGAGTATTGCATCTGCGCGGATTCAAGCATGGCGATGCGGTTCAAGCGTCGCGAATGGAAGAACGTGAAATTGAAATTCTAGGAAGTTTTGGCATCGCTGATCCCTACAAAATTTATGGCTGAAATTGACGAAAAACGCCCACGATGGCGTGAATGGTTGAACGACCTGTTTCCAGCGGAACTTGGTGCTGAGAACCTAGGGTTTCAGGATCTCTTGCGCGAAGCTGCTGCTCGCGAACTGGTAGATTCTGACGCGCTCAACATTATTTACGGCGCGTTGCAGGTCGCCGATATGCGCGCGAGGGATATCATGATTCCTCGTTCGCAGATGGCAACCGTAAGCGTTGAAGCGCGACTCGAGGAGTTCTTGCCATTTGTTGCCAAACAACAACACTCTCGATTCCCTGTGATTGGTGATGATTTGGACGACATCAAGGGAATTCTGCACGCCAAAGATATTCTGCCGTGGACGCTGGAAGATGATTGGGATGACTTTGATATCAAAGACATCATCCGCACGGCTCCGGTGGTTCCTGAAAGCAAGAGATTGAACGATTTGCTCCAAGAATTTCGATCGACCCGGAACCATATGGCGATTGTGATTGATGAATACGGGCATGTGTCGGGCGTTGTCACAATCGAAGACGTGCTTGAACAAATTGTTGGAGACATTGAGGACGAACACGACGTTGATGATGACAGTTTTATCAAGGAACTGGACGAACACAGTTTCACTGTTAAAGGCGGCACAACTATTGAAGATTTTAATGATTATTTTAAGACGCACTTTGACGGGGAGCAGTTCGACACAATTGGAGGCATCGTTGCGAAAGAGTTCGGCTATTTGCCGAAGCGCGAGGAAACGGTAATTGTTGAAGGATTCGCGTTCAAAGTATTGAACGCGGACAGCCGGCGAATCCGGCTACTGCATCTCACTTGCCCACGAAGCTGAAGCCCTTTAGTAACAAGGTAATGAGCGCCGCGGCATTTTCCGCGGGCGCGATCTATCCTCTTGCGTTTGCGCCGTTCGAATGGTGGATGATCGCGTTAGTTTCTGCGGCGCTGCTATATGGCGTTATCAAGAACGCAGCGACTAGCCGTCGGGCTTTCCTTTGGGCATGGCTTTTTGGCCTTGGGAAATATGCGGTTGGCACGTCTTGGATATACGTCAGCATTCATGTGCATGGTCAGGCAACGATTCCGTTGGCGCTATCGCTTGTTGCAATTTTTGTCGCTGGTATGGCCATTTTTTCCGGCGTTTACGGGTGGTGTTGGTTTCAGGTACGCACTGGGCGTCCCCTGATCGATGTCATGAGTTTTGTCTCCATTTGGGCACTTGGTGAATGGTTGCTTACGTGGGTTTTAACCGGCTTTCCCTGGTTATTTGTAGGGTACGCGTTGTTGGATACTCCGCTGGCTTCATTCGCACCGATCGGTGGGGTATTGGTTGTTGGCATCGCAGGTCTTTTATCGGCGCTCCTAATTCTTGAAGCTTGGAATAGACCTGCACTACTTTTGGTTGCCGCAGGGCCGTGGCTGATTGCCTGGGTGATTGCGGATCAAAATTGGGTCTCTCCTACAAAGCAATTCAGCGTTGCTTTGGTCCAAGGGAACGTTGCGCAAGAAACAAAATGGCTTCCTGAAAGTGCGCAGCCAATACTTGATCGGTACGAACGGTTATCTGACAACGCTTGGGAAAAGGATCTTGTGATTTGGCCCGAAGCAGCCATCACAGTACCTTATTCGCGGGCCTTGACCTACCTTGGACGCATGGCCAATAAAACGGAAGGAGCATTAATACTAGGCATACCTTTGGTAGAAATCGGGCCGGACGACGGCTACGTTCATCGAAACGCTGCGGTTGTTGTTGGCGATGGCTCGGGGCAATACATCAAGCGGAAATTAGTGCCTTTCGGTGAATTTGTTCCGCTCGAGAACGTCTTGAGGGGTGTCATCACGTTTTTCGATCTACCCATGTCGACCGCACGGGAAGGCCCAAAACGGCAGGCTTTAGCCGTCGCGACGGGTCTCAAGGTAGCTATTGCGATTTGTTACGAAGTCGTCTATTCGCGAATGGTCGCGATTGACGCCGCCAACGCCGATCTCATTGTTAACATTAGTAACGATACGTGGTTTGGTCGATCGATCGGACCCATGCAGCATCTGCAAATCGCACGGATGAGAGCGCTAGAGAACGGGCGCTACCTTTTGCGTGGGACCAACAACGGAGTTACGGCAATTATTGAGCCGAATGGGAACGTCGTTAGTCAATTGCCGCAGTTTGAACAAGGCGTTCTTCTGGGAGAAGTGACGGCGATGGAAGGCCAGACGCCTTACTCGCGCTGGCTTGACTTGCCCGTCGTCTTCATCAGCATGCTGTTGATTGCTGTAGCTGGGGTGGTTCGTTACAGGAGCTGAACAATTCAGTTTGCGAACGGGCACCGCTATTGAAAATGCCAACCTTTGTGGTCTTTCGATGGCAAGCGATTACCCCTTTGCCGGCGGCGCTAATAGGTCCGGATAAACGGAAAATCGAGTGTCCTGTCGGGTGCGAACCTCGATGACGACAGTTTCGCCCTCTTGATTCGACCTCTGAGCGTATTCTATAGCCGGCGCGATCAGCTCGGCTGTGGTGACGAGACTCCCTTTTGCACCGAGAGATTGTGCGACGCCGGCGTAGTCCCCGGACTGATTACCTGCGCCGTACTTTTCCATGGCCACGGGCATGCTTTTATCGTAACCGCCCATGGTGAGGTTGTTGATGACGACAGTTGTGATGGGGATCTGCGCGCGCACCGCAGTTTCGATTTCCATGCCGGTATGTCCAAAAGCCAAATCGCCCATGAAGTTCATGCAGAATCGGTCTGGGTTCGCCATTTTTGCGCCCATCACTAACGGTATGCCATACCCTAGATGCGTGGTTTTACCCCAGCCAATGTATCCGTGTGGAATCGACGCTTTATAGAACGGCATGATTTGGTCCCTTGGGTTACCCGCGTCATGCGTAACGACACTGTTACTGTGGTCTAGCGTGCGATTGATTTCATGGATAACTCGGTACGGATTCACCGGGACTTCGTCGCTATTTAGGAGCGGCGACCATTCGTCGAGCCATTCTTTTCGGGTTTGCGCAATCTTTTCGATAAGAACCGAGTTGGTCTCGCGACCGTCTTCCCCCAGCGCAGCTTTGACTTCGTCAAGCATCAGTTCGAGGGTTAGTTTTGCATCGCCGACAAGGCCTATGTCGATGTCGTAATCTTTATTTATATCCTCGGCAGCGACGTTTGCCTGGATCATGAATTTCCCCGGAGGGATGTCGATCCCAAAAGTAGTTCTTGTCAGGCCGGAGCCGACTGCAAAGACGGTATCGGCGGCGCCTAACCACTTGAAGACGCTTTTAGGAGCGGTTCTATTGGCGGATCCCAACGCTAGAGGGTGATCGTCGGGAAACACGCTTTTTGCCTGCATGGTCGTAATGACGGGAGTTTGTGTTAGCTCAGCGAGTTCCTTAAGTTGGTCGGCTGCTTCGGCGTAAAGTACCCCCTGACCCGCCCAAATAACGGGAGCGTCGGCGGCCAAAAGTTGGGCTACCGCGTCCTTGATGTCCGAGCGAGAAGGCGCGGATTTCATTGCGCTTGACGCTTTATAAGGGGGTGTATTTTCTGGCACCTCGTGGCGTAAAACGTCTCCGTGCTGTCTCTTATACACATCTCCGAGCCCACGAGACCGAGGCTGATCTCGTATGCCGTCTTCTGCTTGAAA
>CAXDSX010000125.1:0-6854 GCA_963992075.1 uncultured Pseudomonadales bacterium
TCGTCGGCAGCGTCAGATGTGTATAAGAGACAGGTTTAATTGTGGACGGTACCGGTACCGAACCCTACCCGGGGGACGTCGCAATCGATGGCGATAGCATTGCCGCTATCGGCACGGTCGATGGAACCGGCCGGAAGGAAATCAAGGCAGAGGGCAATGCGGTTACGCCTGGGTTCGTGGATCTACATACCCACTTCGACGCCCAGGCGGGATGGGATCCCCTGTTAACGCCTGTGTCCTGGCATGGTGTCACGACCGCACTCTTCGGCAATTGCGGAGTTACCTTTGCTCCGTGCAAACCGAAGGACCGTGAATTCCTCGCAGGAATGATGGAGACAGTCGAAGACATTCCAAAAAACGCCATCCTCAACGGACTAGCTTGGGACTGGGAATCCTACGGCGAATATCTCGACTCGATCGAAAAACTGAACCCGGCGATCAACGTCGCCGGTTTGGTGGGCCACTGTGCCTCACGCTTCTACGTGATGGGTGAGCGTGCTATTGAAGAGGACCCGACCGAGGACGAAATTCAACAAATTGCTGAGCTCGTCGGTAACTCAGTGAAAGAGGGTGCAATTGGCTTTTCTTCGAATCGTCTACCAGGGCACGTCCTTCCAGATGGCCGGTCGATACCGGGTACCTTTGCGAAGACCGACGAGTTATCGGCCATCGCTCGTGCTGTGGGAAAACATAACGGTATTCTCCAATTCGTTCTCAATTACGCAAAACTCGCCGAGGAAATGGAGTTGATAGCCGAGCAAGGTAGGAATGCTGGAACCAAGCTCCTCTTCAGCGCTCCTTTTGCGGACGGGAACAACCCTGACGGGTCCGCTTACGATGAGGCCATTGACGCCATGCGCGCAGAAAATCTTGACGTTAGCGGACTAACGTTGCCCAGAAGCGGCGGCTTTCTATCAGGGCTAACGACCGACGGTCTTTTCCCCACCCCAGCTTGGGCTGAAATCCGAAAACTCGATTTCGACGCACGACTGACTGCGATACGAGATGAGGCTACGCGGACAAAACTCGTCGATGAGGCCAAGGCTTTGCCCTACCTACTCGAAGCAACGAAAAACTATTACTGGCTTGGCGACGCTGACCAGCCCACGTACACGAAAAGCGCTGAAGAGAGTCTTGCAAGTATTGCCAAAGCAGCGGGCGAACACCCCGTCGAGACCTGGTTGCGGTACATGCTCGAAAACAACGGCGAAACGTTATTCCACAACCGTTTTTTCAACCACGATCTAGAGAAGGTCAATAAATTCCTGCACGCCGACTGGGTCTTACCCGGGATCGGCGATGCCGGTGCTCACGTGAGTCAAATCATGGACTCGGGTTGGACTTCGTTCTTGCTCGGCCATTGGCATCGCGATCAAGGCACCTTCAGTCTAGCGGAGGCCGTTCGCAAACTGACTAGCGCTCAAGCACGAGTGATCGGCCTTGATGACAGAGGAACCCTTGCCATGGGGAAAAGAGCGGACGTCAATGTTATCGACGTCAATCAAGTCGCCGAACGACAGCCGCAACTGGTTCACGACTTTCCCGGAGGAGCGCCGCGCTTGATCCAAAGGGCAGTGGGCTATCAGACCACCGTTTGTAACGGCCACGTCATTCTTGAAAACGACGAACATACCGGAGCGTCCGGCGGGCGAGTGTTGCGAAATGGGGGCAGTGCTTAAGTATCCCAAATTCGTAGGAATCCGAGCAACCACGATCGCGAGCGATTAAGGGCACGTGACGGCTTTCGAATTATCAGCTGCTGGTATCGGCGTGTTGCAATCTTGCAAGCGCGGCGATGGTTGTTTGCACCGCATTGAGGTGACGCTCGCGAGCAAAATCTAGGTAGAGCGGATCACGATTCAACAACACGCAGCGTGGCCGTCTGGCACTCGTGCACTTGAACTCCGTCTCGCGGCCAAAGTTGTTGCCCGCTACCCCGTATTCTCCAAAAGACCCAGGCCTCTCGTCGGGTTTCCAGAAGACCTCCCACGTGAAGGGCAATCCCTCGATATTCTCCTTCACTGCATTGAACGTTGTTTCCGCGGTCAGGCGCAGCAGGGCGTCGTAACCGGTATCCCGCGTGTCCTGGATAATCCCTCTAACCTGAATACAGTCAGCTCCCAGTTGCCGGTTGAGCGCAGCCTCGTCGATCGGAAATTCGTCGAAACGGTCACCCACATTCAAACGCCACCAACGCGACATAAATACTGGAACCACATGAGCCGGCGACGTCATGTCCTGTAAGTGATTAAGAACGCGTCCTAGGTTGGAGTAACGATCCGCAAGACTTTCCGACCGGTCAAGATTCGCCACAAGCTGCTCAAAAACCTGATGCAAACGCGTTTCGACCACCCACAACAAACTACGCGGCTCTTGATCATCACGGTTATAGAAATTCCAACGAAAGAGTCCGCGCCAAAAACCACCGTCCGCTTGCTCCACGTTGGCCTTCACCATATACCGTGCCTGGAGGGCCGAGAGCCGCGCATCATCTCGGTCGATGCAATTGTTGTAGTGCCGGACGGCGATAAAGGTCAGTTGTTGGTGTATCGGACCTTCGTACGCGTGGGCACTCAGTTGCCCAAAACCAAAGACGACCCAGAGCAACATGAAGTGGATGGTTTGTCTCAAATGGTTTTATCAGAGCGGAACGAACACCGGCGAACCATCGCACTTCTGTGCATACCCGCGCAAGCCTAGTTCTCGCGGTAGTAATCGCCCAAATCGTTTGGCACACTCGGCCGTCTGGGTAAAACGCGAAAGGGAATCAAGCGATGAAAGCAGCCGTTCTGCGAGAAGTAAATAAGCCTCTGGAGATCGAGGATGTGCAAACGGCGGACCCGGGTCCCCGCGAAGTCCTGGTGCGTACGGTAGCCGCGGGGGTCTGTCACTCGGACTTACACTTTCAAAACGGTTCTTACCCATACCCGCTGCCGGTTATTTTGGGCCACGAATCCGCCGGTGTGGTCGAGGCCGTGGGCTCAGACGTCAACTACGTCAAGAAAGGGGATCATGTGATCACCTGTTTATCAGCGTTCTGCGGTCACTGCGAATATTGTCTGACGGGCCAAATGTCTCTTTGTCAGGAGCCAGAGCTACAACGCAAAGGTGACGAAACGCCTCGGTTAGCCCAGGAGGGAACGCCGATTGCTCAGTTCTTGAACCTATCATCGTTCGCGGAATACATGTTGGTCCACGAGCATGCCGTCGCCAAGATCCGCGAAGATATGCCACTTGATCGCGCGGCTTTAATTGGTTGCGGCGTCACCACGGGCGTCGGAGCCGTCATTCATACAGCAGCAGTCGAACCGGGATCGACGGTCGCCGTGATCGGTTGCGGTGGAGTCGGGCTCTCCTGTATTAACGGCGCTGAAATTGCCGGCGCTAGCCGAATCATCGCGGTAGATACTCTCGCCAGCAAACTCGAACTGGCTCGAAAATTCGGGGCTACCGATGTGGTCAATGCGGCTGATAACGATCCTGTTGAAGCAGTCCGCGAATTGACCGGAGGTGGCGTCCACTACGCCTTCGAAGCCATCGGTCTCAAAGTAACCACCGAGCAAGCATTCAAGATGATCCGGGCTGGCGGTTGCGCGACCGTCATCGGGATGATTCCGGTCGGTACCATGGTTGAAATACACGGTCCGGAGTTCTTACGGGAAAAGAAACTCCAAGGATCGAACATGGGTTCGAATCGGTTCCGCGTGGATATGCCTAGATTCGTCGAGTTCTACCTCGCCGGCAAGTTGCATCTTGACGACATGATTTCCAGTCATATCAAGCTGGAGGACGTCAACGACGCCTTTGCCCAGTTAGAGACGGGTGAAGTCGCACGAAACGTCATTATGTTCGAGTAGCGTACGACTCCGTTAACAATCCGTCGCCCAACCCGTACCACCCAAGAGGTACGTACGGCCATAGCGTTTGAGAACGGTCCGCTGCTCAATGGCCACTTCAATCTTCGACGAAGTCACAAGCTATCGAATCGACAATTCACCGTAACGACCGGAACGATATATACGCAGTCTCAACACAGAATCCGCTTTGAATGCGCGCCACAAGTCACCCACATCGCGAATACGCCGCCGATTCGCCGCCACGATGACGTCACCATCTTCGAGTCCATACGTGTACGCTGAGCCATTAACATCCACTTCGTTGACCAATACGCCGCCCCCACTTTTCGGGTCCGATGCTTCGCGAAAGTCGTTAAATACTGCTCCGTTCAGGCGAACATCGAGACGATCACCTTCCACTCTCGCGACCACGTCGTCCCTCATCTCGACGCTATAACGCTGGGATTGGTTTTGTCGAACGATGTCGACTTGCAACACGTCACCAATCATCGTGATGGCCGCCTGACTTCGATAATCCCCGACTTTTCGTACGGCCCGATCAGCTAGATGCGTAATGATGTCGCCGGTTCGAAGACCGACGCTATCGGCCACGCTACCGGGTTCCACATCCATTACGACGACCCCTTCGGAGAGCTCAGTTCCAAAAGCTGAGGCAAGATCGGGGTTTAGGGTCGCCACGTCTAATCCGATCCGACCCCGTCTTACCTCTCCATGATCAATGAGTTCGCGCATGATCACCGTAACGATATTGCTCGGTATCGCAAACCCGATCCCGACGTTACCGCCTCCCGGCGCGATGATCGCTGTATTGATCCCAACCACAGCGCCATTCAGGTCGACCAGTGCGCCGCCCGAATTACCGGGATTAATGGACGCGTCTGTCTGAATAAAGTCTTCGTAGCCTTCAATACCAAGCCCACTACGCCCGAGGGCGCTGATGATTCCCGAGGTGACAGTTTGTTCGAGTCCGAACGGATTACCAATAGCAACCACAAAGTCTCCCACCCGTAACGCGCTCGAATCGGCGAATGGAAGCGCCGTTAACCCACCGCCCGTGACCTTCAAGACGGCAAGATCAACTTGCGGGTCAACGCCGATAAGTTTTGCCGGTAGCGTCCTGCCATCGGCCAACGTCACGTTAATTTCGTCCGCCCGATCAACCACATGGCTGTTGGTGACGATGTACCCACGTCCTTCATCGACTATAACGCCGGAGCCCGCACTTTGTGATCGGCGAGATCGGCGCTCAGGTACGTTAAAAAAGCGACGAAAAAACGGATCCTGAAGAAGCGGATTGGTTACTGACACCGACGCGTACGTGGCAATGTTCACGACCCCTGGCGTACTTGCCTCAAGCATCGGTGCCAGTGACGGCAGCGGCTCGCCCCCTCCTAACGCGCTTGGCAGGGCGGCGTGTTGGGGAGTGGCACAGAACCCCAAGGCCGCAACACAAACTCGTACGATTCGACCCGTTCGCGGTTTCACGGATTCATCTCCTCTCGTTTTCGAGATCAGCGTCCACTACTGGGCCTGCCCCGTAAAAAACAAAGAAAGCAACGATCGAGCAAACTCCGGCAACGGCAAACGATGTCGCGTAAGAAAACGATTGATACAAAAGACCCATCGCCAGCGGTCCGCCCGCAACGCCAAGGGTCACCATGGCGTATGCAGCAGAATAGACTCTGGGGTATCGAAAAACCCCATACACCTTCACCAGCAACAACGGTTGCAGCATAAGTAAATTTCCGACGGTGAACCCAAAAAGTATCGTACCGGCTAACGCCGACGTTTGATCGCTAGCAAAGGCAAGCAGGGTCAATCCCATCCATTGTCCAATAATGTTCAGTAGCGTGAAGAGCCGTATCGGAAACCTCGTTACGATCCATCCACCTAGAAGTCTACCCACGATGCTCGTCACGGCGAGTACCGAGACCGACGCCGTCGCTGTTGCAAAACCGGCTACTTTTTCCAGATGATTGATGAGGTGTGCGATCGCCCCTACCTGTGCGCCCATAATGAGTATGTAGGCTATCCCCGAACCAAGAAAAAATCGCGAGCGAAAGGCATGCCAGTCCACCCAGGGCCGCGTTGAGCGAGTCTCTTCTCCTCCTCGGTGACCTGTGGGCCAGGCCCGAACGAAGGCCAGGGCGATCACCGAAATTCCAACGAAGAACATGAACCCGAACCATGGTAACGCCACCTCAACGCCCACGTCCCGAACGACGGCCGCCGATAGCGGCGTCAACAGCACGCCACCTGTCGACAACCCGGTGGAGACAATCGACAACGCAACAGACCGTTCGGGTCCAGGAAACCAACGGGTCACGATCGTCGTGGCTGGAATCAACGAAACCGCGGCATTACCCAGACCAAACAATGCGTAGAGCGCCCATATCTGCCAGGTATTCGTTGCCCCGCCCATTAACACCAAGGCTGACCCACCGACTAGGGCACCTCCAGTCATCACCCAACGAATGTCATAACGTTCAATCAGTGGCGCAACACCGAGACCCGTTATTCCAGAAACCAAGAACATGAGCGCAGTCGCTGCTGAGACATCAGCGACAACGAATTCCGGTTTGGCAGCAAACGCGTTCATGTACACCGACATGTTGTAAAAGCCAAACCCCGAAGAGACCGTGAGAATCAAAAACATCCCCGCAACCATCCACCAGGCGTCGTTCCCGATTCTTAGGATTTCCTCTTCCCTCTTAGATTTTTTTTCACTGCGCACCAAACTAGCTTAAGCGATGCATCCAACCACCAACCGGCAATCCGCCGGACCGTGGCACATGCTTCTTCCGGTCTAGACTACGCGATCGCCGTAACCGGAACACGTACAGAGGGCGAAACCGTTGCCTTGTTCATGGAGCGGGCGATGGGAGTCGAACCCACGTCTCCAGCTTGGGAAGCTGGGGTAATGACCGTTATACCTGTCTCTTATACACATCTGACGCTGCCGACGAATAGAGAGGTGTAGATCTCGGTGGTCGCCGT
>CAXDSX010000126.1:0-6827 GCA_963992075.1 uncultured Pseudomonadales bacterium
GCCCCTGATGTTCGGGTATTAGGTCGGATTGTTTTGCTAAATGGAATGCACCCGAGGCGATGAAGAGGATGTGGTCAGTACGGATCATCCCGTATTTAGTCGAAACCGTGCAGCCTTCAATGAGCGGCAATAGGTCCCGCTGAACACCCTCGCGGGAAACGTCAGCACCGACATGGTCGGAACGCCGAGTGACTTTGTCTATTTCATCTAGGAAGACAATGCCTGTTTGTTCGACGGCATCAACGGCGTGGGCCTTGATCTCGTCTTCGTTCACTAATTTGATAGCTTCTTCTTCACGGAGACGACGAAGCGCGTCGCGTATTTTTAACCGCGCGCTCGTTTTCTTGCCGGTGGGCAGACTCGAAAACATATTCTGCAGCTGGCTGGTCATTTCCTCCATTCCAGGAGGTGCCATGATCTCAACACCTATTTGCGCGGTCTCAACGTCAATTTCTATCTCCCGATCATCGAGTTCTCCTTCGCGAAGTTTTTTTCGAAATTTCTGCCGGGTGTCGGAACCCATTTTCTCTTCGTTGTCATCACGCGACGTTGTTGTGGGTTCGGGTAGAAGTGCGTTGAGAATACGCTCCTCAGCAGCGTCGTCGGCCCTGTGTTGGACCTTTTCCAGTTCTGTTTCACGCAACATTTTTACGGCCACATCTGCGAGGTCACGGACGATCGACTCGACGTCTCTACCGACGTAACCAACTTCAGTGAATTTCGTCGCTTCAACTTTCATGAATGGAGCGTTCGCAAGACGGGCCAGTCGTCGCGCGATTTCCGTTTTACCGACTCCCGTGGGACCGATCATCAAAATGTTTTTCGGAGTCACCTCTTCCCGTAAGTCCTCGTTCAGCTGCATACGGCGCCAACGATTACGCAGGGCGATTGCAACGGCCCGTTTGGCGTCTTCCTGACCAACGATATGGTGGTCGAGCTCGTGGACGATTTCCCGGGGAGTCATCATGGTTTAGCGTCGAGAGTTTCGATGGTGGTTGAGTGATTGGTGTAGACGCAGATTTCGGCGGCGATCGCGAGCGCTCGGGAGACGATGTCTTCCGCGTTCAGTTCGGTGTTATCGAGTAACGCCTTGGCGGCAGCTTGCGCATAAGGACCACCCGAACCAATCGCGATGAGACCGTCTTCGGGTTCTATCACATCGCCGTTGCCACTGATGATGAGCGAGGATTCTTCATCGGCAACGGCGAGTAGTGCTTCGAGTCGGCGGAGCGCTCGGTCGGCACGCCAGTCTTTGGCTAATTCGACGGCAGCACGCGTAAGGTTGCCTTGATATTTGTCCAAGTTAGCCTCGAACCGTTCGAACAGGGTAAATGCGTCGGCCGTACCGCCGGCAAACCCTGCGACCACTCGATCATCCGCTAAACGCCGGACTTTCCGGGCATTACTTTTCATGATCGTGTCGCCTAAAGAGACTTGGCCATCACCTCCGAGAGCCACTTTGTCTGGTCGACGAACAGATACGATGGTCGTTCCGCGAAACTGTTCCATTAGAGCCTAATATTTGACCGATTGTTTCCATAGTGGGGAGCGATAAGCCGAAATTCAACCGTCACGAGGAGGACGTTCGAGCAACAGCGCCGGTATTTTCTTGGCCCTGAGCTCTGACATGGCTTTGCGGGTTTCACGCGGAGACTCATACGGTCCTACAAGGACGCGAAACCATCTATCGTTGCCCACCAGCTTCACTTCAGAGGTCGTTGCTACCATTCCCGCTAGAATCAGCTCGGCGCGTAGAGCTTCAGCTTCGACTTGCCTACGAAAAGAACCAGCCTGAAGCAAATATTCTTTTGTCCTCGCACTCGCCATTTTGTCGGTTTCATAGGGGTTGCTATTGACCGTGACGTCGTTCGTACGAAGTGTTTCCCAGAATTCAAAGCGTGTGGATGAAGAATCCGGACCTGCCGGAGTATCGTTGGGTTGTGAACTGCCAAGGATGCCCAAGTTAAGAGGTGGCATTAATGAAATACCCACCATACCGAGGATCGCGACTGCTATACCGGCAAAAAAGGACCGGTAGCTAAAAGCCTTGTTTATAGTTCGACGACGCTTTCGATTTGCTCTTCGTGCGGTCTCCTTACTTTGCTGAGACTTGACAGCCATAGGGCAACCATAACAGCGATGATGGATCGCAGCTGCACAATATCTAGAAGGTGTCGATCGGATCGACGTCGATGGACCAACGAACTGAATACTGGGCTGGTACTTCGTTCGCGATAGCTTCGAGCGCTCGCTTGATCTCAGATCTACGCTTTGAGATCAGCAATGCCTGATGTCGAAAACGACCGCTTTTTCTGGCGAGAGGTGCGGAGACGGGTCCCATCGCCTCAACTTCAAATGTAGCGATGATCGCGAGTAGCCGTCGTAGAAAATTCTCGGATTCGGAGGAGTTTGATGCATCGGCGCGAAGCATTGCCATGACGGTAAAGGGTGGCAATTGTGCCATCCGCCTATGCTGCATTTCGGTTTCAGTGAAACCTCCGTAACCTCGGTCAGTTAGCGATACGAGATTGGGATTGGCTGGGTCATACGATTGGATCCAGACTTCGCCAGGTTTTTCAGCACGTCCTGCACGGCCGGCCACTTGCGTGATGAGCTGAGCGGTGCGTTCTGGGCCGCGGAAGTCTGGAGAAAGGAATCCGTTATCCGCATTGACGATGGCGACGAGGGTGACGTTAGGTAAGTGATGACCCTTGGCGAGCATTTGAGTCCCAATAAGGATCTGTCTGGACGAGTTGGTCAAACTCGAAAACAAATTTTGTAGTCGGGCTTGAGAACGGGTGGTATCACCGTCTACCCGGATCGTCGGCACATCGGGAAATTCTGTCTTGAGGGTTTGTTCCACTCGTTGCGTTCCTGCACCAAGGGCCACCATCTCTGTACCTCCGCAGTCCGGGCATGCAGACGGAATCGGATAGCGACGGAGACAATGGTGGCATTGAAGTAGTTTGGGTACCTGATGGAGAGTGAGCCGAGCTTCACAGGTGTCACAATCCGCCCGCCATCCACACTGTGAACAACAAAGGGTCGGCGCATACCCACGTCGATTGATGAAAACTAGGACTTGGGCGTCGTTATCCAAATGCTGCCTTATTGCAGCCAGCATCGGGTCACTCAATCCTCCAGTCAGGTGTTTACCGCGAACATCGACGATGCGAAAAGTGGGCATTTTCCGGCTGCCAGGACGTTCAGAAATCCGGGTCATCGAGTACCTGTTACGGTCGACGTTGGCAATGGTTTCAAGTGATGGTGTTGCGCTTCCCAGAATGCATGGAATACCTAGCATTTGGGCCCGGATTACGGCAACGTCTCTCGCTGAATAGCGCAATCCTTCGGTTTGCTTGAATGATGGGTCGTGTTCTTCGTCTACTACGATTACGCCGAGATTTCGAAAATTCGAGAATATGGCTGAACGTGTTCCAATAAGGATTTGATGCTCTCCACTGGCGACTCGTATCCATGTTTTGAATCGTTCCAGATCGGAAGCCGCCGAATGAACGACGCCGGCCGCACCGAAACGCTCAATAAAGCGAGCAGTTGTTTGCGGGGTTAGTGCGATTTCGGGCACGAGCACGAGGGCTTGTTTGCCCTGCTTCAGCACGTTTTCAATGACGCGCAGGTAAACTTCGGTTTTACCGCTACCCGTCACACCGTAAAGCGTGTGTACTGCGAATTGGTCGAGATCAGCGGTGATAGCGCTTATTGCCGCATTTTGTTCTGCGGTAGGGTCGATATCAGTGGAGTCAAACGAGTAGGTTGCGCTCGCGTTCTGGGGAACGATCGCGCCTTTTTCTTTGAGTTTTCTCAGTAACGGGAGCGTGCCGCCCAATCGTCGAGCTTCGTCCGTGGTGACTGGACCTGCGTCGGAAAGCGTTTCCCATAACTGTCGCTGTCGGGGTGCCCTATCGAGTGATGACGGACTCGAGTCGCCGACAGTGATCCAGACCAATTGTTGCTGCAGTTCGGTGGACCTGCCTCTGCGTGCCAGGGTGGGCATTAACGCGGCGTACACAGACCCGATGGGATGATGGTAGTAATCTGATAGCCAGGATGCCAGTCGCAATAAATCCGGCGAGAGTATCGGCGAAGCATCGAGGATGTCTTCGATCGGTTTTGTGATCCGCGCTGAATGATCTTTCAGCGCTGTCACGATGCCAATAACGTGAGATCTTCCAAGCGGCACTCGTACGCGCGTGCCGGGTAATGGCGCAGGTAAACTACTAGGCAAGGAATACTCAAAGGTCGTCCGAAGAGGTCTGGGTACAGCGACGTCGGCAACGGAGAACACGGTTGCGCCCAAATTACCTATTGCCTACACTGCGCCGCCCGATGACGAACGGCTGGACGATAGCGCTGTGAAAAATGAGATTCACCCTGAGTACTCGGACATTACGGCTTCCTGCAGTTGTGGCAACGTGATTAAAACGCGATCGACCATAGGTCGTGATATCAATATCGAAGTTTGTTCAGAGTGTCACCCGTTCTATACCGGTAAGCAAAAGATTGTCGATTCCGCCGGTAGGGTAGAACGTTTTCGTCAACGTTTTGGTGAAAGGGCAGGTAAAACGCCGACCTGATCTGCCTCATAAATTCACCAAATTGTGACACTGCAGGTGTTAGCCTTCGTCCGTTCGATTAGAAAAGTCTACGCCGTGGAGCGATTCGTCCTTCTTACCGTGATTTTGTTTGTAGCGACCAGTGCAATGGGTGCTGGTGCTGGTAAGAAAATGTATGACGAATTCGTCGAAAACGGACAGATATACGCACACGATGGATGGCAAGAATACGTCACGAACGTTGGGAACAAATTACTACAACACGCTCAAGACGACTCTGAGAAGTACAAGTTTGTTGTTCTAGACAATGCGCAGATCAATGCATTTGCGACACCGGATGCGTACATATTTGTGAATCGCGGATTGCTCGCCTTTCTGGGTTCGGAAGAGCAATTGGCGGCCGTCATAGGCCACGAAATTGGCCACGTTGTGGGCGAACATGCGCGCCGGCGCAAGCTGACCAATCTCTTAGGGAAAACGGCCGGAATTGCTGCCGCGATGGTAACTGGACGGGGCGAGCTCTATGACGTTTCAAACGTTGCGACGAATACCCTACTGTCTGGCTACGGTCGGGAGATGGAACTAGAAGCAGATCGTTATGGCGCCGAATTTCTTGCGATGTCGGGCTATAACCCCTTGGCAATGATCGAAGTCGTACAGGTCTTGAAGGACCAGGAATTGTTTTCCAAGCAGGTTGCGAATCAGCCGTCCACATACCATGGGCTGTTCGCGTCGCACCCGAAAAATGACAAGCGGCTCCACGAAGTGGTCGAGTACGCGCAAAGTCAGTTGCCCGATAGAATTACCGACCGAGTCGGAGATTTCTGGTCCTTAATCGATGGATTAGCGTACGGGGACGAAGCCGCGACTGGAATAGTCCGAGGCCAAACTTTCTTTCACGGTGGTTTGAGGATCGCAGTGGACTTTCCGGAAAATTGGACTGTTGCGAACACACCGTCTCAAGTTATAGGTAGAGCACCTGGAGGGAAAAAAGAGGCCCACATTAGCCTGGCTCGGCATGAACCAGTGAAGCGTAAGAGTCCGGAAGAATACGTGGTCGAGGTCCTAAAGCGAGATGACATTGCGGATGGATCCGAAATCGAACTTAACGGTCTGAAGTGCTACGTTGGTGAGCTTGAAATCGACGGATCTGAACCTAAGGTGGCGTTGATTGGCGTCATTTATCGAGGCAAGCATGTGTTTCTCTTTCGCGGAGAGGTCGGCCCTGAAGGCGACGCCGACGCCTTCCGTAGCGTTTTCGTTGAGACCCTTAAGACGCTCCGAGGGATGACTGCGGAGGATGTGCAAATGGCGAATACGCGGCGGGTAAGAGTGATGGTCGCGGATCCTCATGACACATACGCCAAATTGGCTAAGAGAACGGCGATTACCCGCTATCCGGAAGAGTCGTTACGTCTCTTGAACGGGAGTCACCCGCACGGTGAACCGCGTGCCGGAGACTTCGTAAAAGTTGTCGAATGAGGGTGCTTCAATTCTTCGTTTGAACCGCGCGCACGTGCGGTTCATTAGATTCCGTCGAATGCTCGTCGGAATGGTATGGAGATGGAGCGAGTAAAGTAACTTGGTCTTCCAGTATTTGGTTTAGCTGATTGTGCGAATCTTCGGGATGAAATTGATCGCCCGCTAAAAAATGTCCTCGGGCTCTAGCGCATTTGCCGTCGAGCTCGTTCGTGGCCTCGCGTCCGACGTAGGGGCGTCCTCGTCAAAAAAATACTCGAAGATGGCGTCTTCCTGATCGGGCGGTGCAAGATGCCCGGTTCGTGGATCAATCTTCGCGCTGACCTCTCCTGAAGGTTGAGCAAACGATGTCTCCGGCGTGTTCTTTAACGCTTGGCGCATAAAGTCGACCCAAATGGGTAACGGCGTTGTTGATCCGTATTCGGTCGAACCGATAGGCCTGTGATTGCTAAAGCCGACCCAGACGGAAGTTACGAGACCCGCGTGGTACCCGTTGAACCAGGTATCAGCTGCCTCGTTGGTTGTCCCCGTTTTGCCCGATAAATCCGTCCTTTGCAGTTGGCGAGCTCCACGCCCGGTTCCACGAGCTATCACGTCGCGGAGCATAGAATTGATAATAAAAACGTTGCGTTCGTCGATAACGCGAGGCGCGCTGTCTGAACGAGAACGGCTATCGGACTCGCAAGGATTGCACACCATGGGGTCTGTCTCTTATACACATCTCCGAGCCCACGAGACCGAGGCTGATCTCGTATGCCGTCTTCTGCTTGAAAA
>CAXDSX010000127.1:0-6773 GCA_963992075.1 uncultured Pseudomonadales bacterium
CCACCGACATCTACACCTCTCTATTCGTCGGCAGCGTCAGATGTGTATAAGAGACAGATGCTTGAGACGACGCAGAGATCGACCCACGGGTCTCCAGCGTTTCGGGCATCATCTCGGTCGGCCTTGAGGAGTTGGAGAGGGTCCGTCATCCGCGTTGGCACGTCGGTAGCGATGTCATTCGTGACGCTGCCACGCGGCTTGGATGGATGAGTCCGTCAGGCGTCTTCTGATGCAGGTTCATCTTCCACTAACTTTCGACGAATATCGGCGATATCACGCTGTATTTCTGAAACGCGAAAAAGCAGGTCCGGCAGTTGGTCGACTAGCCGATAGATACCGTAGGCGATTCCGAGCACGGCGATGCAGGTGACGAAAGACAGCATAGAGGCGGGTTCCTTATGAGACTCAGAAACGACGACACGTATACCGTCTTGCAGATCATCCGTCCAGCGCAACTGCCGTCATTTATTTCTATGTCAAAACTTGCCATTGGTTTTGGCAGGGAACAGTAGGCGTGCGGGACAAATCAACGGCGCTCAGGGCTTGGCCTTGTTAGGTTCAACAAACCGAGTGACACGAAGTGGGCTCGACCCAAGATCTATCCATGGGGTCGTCACGTCGAGACATAAAGCCTCCAGCGGAGCGAGTCGGTATTCTTTTTTGCGAGTAAGCAAGTTCGCGAGATCACTAATACAGGGATTGTGCCCGACGATGGCGGCGCAACGAATGTTACCTGCGATTGCCCTAGCCGCAGTCAATAATGTTTCCGTCGATGCCATGTAAAGGAGCGTTTGTTCTTCGACCACGCCGGCACTAGGTGGACAGATCAGTTTTGCGGTTGCAAGTGCGCGTGGCGCGGAGCTGGCGACAACATGCTCAAGCTCCCCGGTCGTTGACAGCATGTTTTGTCCGACGACCAAGGCGTCTTCTCGGCCCCGTTGGGTTAACGGTCGTTCAAAGTCGGGTAGAGAGTACGAGTCGGCCGCCTGGCCGTGCCGTACGATCCAAAGCCAGCGGGACGACTCCATATGGCGATTTCCCCAAAGCTCACGTTGCGTGGCGAAGCTGATAGCCTATACGTTCACTAAACCATAGATAAGCTGAAATCATGGGACTTCGAGGAGAAGCGGCAATCGTCGGATTTGCTGAATTCAAGCACGAACGAAAGTACGAGGGACCGCGATTGTTCACGATAGAACAATGGTCTGAACTGACGGCCATGGCCCTCGACGACGCGGGACTTAAACTTACCGACATCAACGGCGTTGCTTGCACCGACATTCGTGAGTCGGGGATGTTTGTTCCCGCAACCATCGTTGAATATTTAGGCCAACCCGTCAATTTTGCAGAGCGGATTGATCTTGGAGGCGCGTCCTCGGTTGGGATGGTGTGGCGTGCCGCGGCGGCCATCGAACTAGGTATAGCCGATGTGGTGATTTGTGCTACACCGGCCCTCCCAATTCCGTCGAATCCTGAGCCACGAGCGATTGATCCACGGCGGTTTTTCCAATCAAGCAGCAACGAATGGGGTTCTCCGCAAGCGGAATTTGAGATTCCCTACGGTAATCTCGCGCAAAACTGTGGTTACGCGATGATCGCTCAGCGCTATGGCGCTGAGTACGGTTACAGTGAAGAAGCCATGGCAAAACTCGTGGTTGATCAGAGACAAAACGGGGCATTGAATCCGCTTGCAGCGTTTTACGGCAAACCAACCACGGTGGATGAAGTGTTGGCGAGCAAGATGATTGCTGATCCGTTACGGATGCTTGAGATCGTTATGCCCGTCGCCGGGGGCGGTGCCGTGGTGGTCGCTAGTCGCGAGGTGGCGCAGCGTTGCCATCACCGTCCGGTTTGGATCACGGGCTTTGGCGAACACTTGACGATCAAGACGCCCACCTACGCAAAAGACATGTGTACTACCCCTGTGGGTCCGGCTTCCAAGGGCGCGTTCAGGATGGCGGGGCTAGCGCCGTCCGATATCGATGCCGCGGAGATATACGACTGCTACACCATTACCGTGCTCATGACGCTGGAAGACGCAGGCTTTTGCGCCAAGGGAGAAGGTCAGCATTTCATGCTGAATTCCGACATGACACATGCCGGAAGTTTCCCTCTTAACACGCATGGAGGCCAATTGGGGATGGGTCAAGCGGGTGCCGCCGGTGGGATGACCCAAGTCGTTGAGGCCGCGAGGCAGATCATGGGCCGAGCGGAAGATAGACAAGTAAGCGCTTGCGATAACGTCTATGTGTCGGGGACGGGGGGAATCATGAGCGAGCAGGCTGCCCTCGTCCTGCAAGGAGCTTAAGGCATGGATTTGGTGAAACCTTTTCCGCGGCCATCCTCGACAACTCGACCGTTTTGGGATGGCCTCAACAAGCGTGAAATCCAAATCCAACGTTGCGATGGGTGTGATTCTTGGGTGTTTTATCCGCGAACGCGTTGCCCATCTTGTTTGAGCGATCAGCTCATATGGCAAAAGGTATCGGGTTGGGGAGTTCTTTATACCTTCACGCTGGCGCGGCAGCCGACAGCCCCGCACTTTGCGGAGGAGACGCCACAACGGCTGGCCGTGGTTGAATTGGACGAGGGTGTCCGAATGACATCGACGCTGGTGAATGTGGATCCTTCGGACATTGTC
The DNA here is from genome assembly GCA_963992075.1 of uncultured Pseudomonadales bacterium. Taxonomy (GTDB): domain Bacteria; phylum Pseudomonadota; class Gammaproteobacteria; order Pseudomonadales; family Azotimanducaceae; genus UBA11889. Next base: position 2,642 of record CAXDSX010000127.1, read on the forward strand.
ATCGGTATGCGTTTGCGACCCTATTTTGACCAGGTGTCCGAGGCGATAACGTTGTTGCGCTATCAGCCCGGTTGAACTCGATGGGGATCCGCTAGGATCGAACGCGAATCTAATCCCAAAGTTCGAAAAACTCTTCAAAGGCTTTGAATTGTCCACCGTCAACCGCCGACGGCACGATGATGGGTGTCTTTATCCCGGCATCAAACCATGCCTCTATTCCGTCCCTGACACGGGTCGCCGAGCCGAATAACGTCGTATCAGCAAGCCAACGATCGGACAGACAAGAAGTAACCTGGTCGAAGTCGCCTTCCTTAATGGCGGCCTCCACGGCTTCCATCTCTTCCTCGTAACCGGCTTCTTTCCAGTAGTTGCGGTAATTTGGGAGCATCGCGTAGCTGGATAGGGTACGACGGTTTACGGCCTTGGCGGCTTCCTCATCGTCGTGAATGCATGTCGGAATCATATTGCCGATAAAGAAATCGTCATTGGAACGACTTTGATTGCTAACGACGGCCAGCGACGTTTCCATATGTGAGCGCGCTCCGTTCGCAAACACCATTCCATTGGCGATGGTCTCCGACAGTTGAATCATTTTTTTCCGCAAGGTCGCGAAGATAATCGGAGGCAGTTCGCCAGCCCGCGGGACGGCGCGAAGATCTTCAATAAAGTTTCGCATATCGGCCAGAGGCTTCCCTTGTTTGATCCCCAATCGGTTCATCGCTGGTTCGTGGCTAACACCGACGCCGAAGTCGAATCGTCCACCCGATACTTCGTGGATGAAACTCGCCATTTGGGCAAATTCTTGGACGTTGCGGGTGTAGTTCGGCTGGATGCTCGTACCGAATCGAACCTCTGACGTCGTGAACGCGAGAGCTTCGCACAATGCCAGGCCGTCTGAGAGACTGGGACAATAAATGCCTGGAAAACCCCGTTGCTCGATTTCGCGGGCGAGATCGAGTGTTCGTTGGCGACGTCCGGGAACGGCAGCAAGACTTAGCGCCGGTCTCTGTTCGTTCATAGCCGATCCTTTTGGTTTGTCTGTAATCGAGCCAGCAAAGTAACAGCGGCACCGTAGGTTGGGAAGTATCGCCCCTCTTTCCCCTAGGTTCCGCCGATGGTTCGTGACGGTCGCTGACGAAAAAGTGTGACGAGCAAGATGCCGGCGAGAAAGCCACCTATGTGCGCCCAGAAGGCGACGCCCCCGCCTTGTCGTCCGAGCGTAGGCAGTCCGGAGACGAGCTGGACAACAAACCACCAAGCAAGAATGAAAAACGCGGGAATTGAGAGCGTCGTGATGAAGAAACCAAGAAACACTAGCGTTCGAACTCGAGCTCGAGGGTAGAGGAGAGCGTACGCGCCCATAACTCCGCCAATGGCACCAGAAGCGCCCACCATTGGAATAATACTGCTCGTGTCCGTCGCGATTTGAGCGGCCGAGGCGACCAGCCCCGAGAGGAGATAGAAAAGTATGAAACGCAATGGACCCATGGCGTCTTCGACGTTGTCGCCGAAAACCCACAAAAACCACATATTTCCGATGAGGTGTATCCATCCCCCATGCATAAACATTGAAGAAACCAGAGTGATGAGGTCGGTTTGACCGTCAAACTGACAGATTAGATTTTGGGCAATTCGCAATTTACTTCCCGAATCGATCGTTCCGAGAAGGTCTCCCGGAACCAATCCAAAACGACACAAAGATTCCGAGAATCCTGGATCGAAACCCAAACGTTGAAAGGACGCCCACACGACCAAGTTGAGACCGATGATCAAATACGTGGCGAATGGTCGCTGTCGGGTCGGATTGTCATCTGTGAGTGGGAAAAGCAACGAGTTTCTTGGCTAGTTCGACTGAAGAATTTGAGCCACAGTGTTCAAGAACTGATCGTTTTCGCTCCGAGTACCGATGGTGATGCGCAAACACCGATCCAACGGTGACGAATTGAAATAACGCACCAGTATTTGTGCCTCGCGAAGTGACCGGTAGAGCGACGACGCATTCACGGACCTAGGTACTTCCGCGAGTAGAAAGTTCGCCTGTGACTCGGGGACAACGAAGCCGCTCTTGCACAATTCGTCGCGTACTCGATCTCGTTCGGCCCTCACTTTTGCGCAATTTTCTAGCGCGTGAGCAGCTTCATCCAGGGCAACCAACGCCACAGACTGCGTGATCGTATCGATGTTGTAGCTATCGCGAGTTTTGGTCGCCATTGGTTCAATTAATTCGTCGTTGCCGATGAGGAAACCGAGTCGGAGACCTGCCAACGAATACCCCTTGCTTAGCGTGCGAAGTACCAGCACGTTGTCAAACTCTTGGACGAGAGGAATCGCGCTGTAGTCGAGTGCGGGATCGACGAAATCTACGTAGGCTTCGTCGATTAGGAGAACGCCCTTGAGAGCTTCGGCGATCTCACGCAGTGCATCGACCGGGCAGAGAACGCCACTGGGTGCGTGTGGATTCACGAGGCACGTGAGCTGAGCCCCGGACGCATTCATTTGCGCACTAAAACTCTCGGGTAAGGTCCAGCTGTTTTCCAGTCGCAGAGACTCGACACGACAGCCCTGGATATTCGCGAGGACGGGATATAGCGAATAGCTGGGATCAACCATTCCCAATACCCCGTCGGGGTTAACCAACGTGGTTACCGCAAGGCGAAGGCCCTCATCGCCACCGTTGGTGACCAGAACGTTGTCGGCGGTTACGTCGAAACGGGACGCAACAAGCCGGCGGAGGCCGTCTGCGGTGGGATCGGGATAACGTCGTAAAAGATCGATATCAAAATTTTTTAGGGTAGATCTAATTTGGGGAGTTGGCGGATACGGGTTTTCGTTGGTGTTGAGCTTTATGACGTCTCGATCCGTCGGTTGTTCACCGTAGGAATAGCCTTCCATTGCCCTGATATTGTTACGTTCGTAGGTCATTCCTCGTCTATGTCGTCCGTGTATACCGCGGCATCGAACGATTCTGCCGGACCTAACAAATACGCGATCCAACGGGTTGCAGGATTCGCTTCTAGCGCAATCTTGGCAGTAATGGTAAGTGGGACGGAGAGAAGCATGCCGACGGGACCGAGTACCCAACCCCAAAAAACCAGCGAAACAAACACCACCAAAGTCGAAAGACCCAGCCCACGTCCCATGAATTTGGGTTCAACCACGTTGCCCATGATGACGTTGACAAGCAGGAAAAAGCCCAAGGTCGCGAATGCAGAGATTGAACCGAGTTGGACCAGCGCGAGCAGGACTGCGGGTATTGCTGCGATGATGCTGCCGATCGTCGGGACGTAATTCAGCATGAACGCCAGAACCCCCCACAACAATGGGAAATCGACCCCGATTAACGCCAAGAAACAAGTGACGATGAATCCAGTGGCAACGCTGATCGTCGTTTTGATGGCGATGTATCGATTAACGTTGGCGATAAAACGGTCGAAATGTTCCAGATCGCGTTCAGGATTCGTCAGTACTTTTCGAAGTTTTGTGGGAAAACTGGAGGCTTCCGCGATGATAAAGATAACGGTTAGTAGAATAAGAAAACCGTTTGAGAGCGCGCTCCCAACCCCCCGCACCGTATTGGCAGCAAGAGACAGTAAATTCCCTGGATCAAATTGAGCGCTAACCAACTCACCGGACGTCGGGATGCCGAGGCGATTAAGGATCGGCCCTAGAAAGCTGATCAGGTCTCGGAGGCGCTCTTCGTAGAAAGTCTGCTGTAGCGAAAACTGCTGGATAGAGTCAGCCACCAGCAAGCCAAGTCCGAGCACGACGATGATTAGTCCTGTGGTAAACCCGGCGGAAGCGCCCGCCGGTGGGGCGCGCGCTAGGCCGGGGTTGCGCACGGCGGGCCCGCCCGTGTGGGGCAGCAGCAGGCCGCCGCGGCGGGGCAGCCGCCCCCGGCGCCGCGCCGGCGGGCGAGCCGTCCCAGGACACCAGTGATCTGCAGTTGTTGAAAAGTTTTCCGCTGCAGGCGAGTGGCGACCACACGTTGCAGTTTTCTCCCGATGGCCGGCTGCTGGCCGTCGTGCCCTTCATCGCCGCCCACCGCTCGGAGCTGACGCCAGCGCCACCGCAGTGCGCTGCCGGGGCGCTTCGTGTCGAGGCGCGACGACATCCGCTCCCAGCGCTCCTTGTC
>CAXDSX010000128.1:0-6688 GCA_963992075.1 uncultured Pseudomonadales bacterium
ACGAGATCAGCCTCGGTCTCGTGGGCTCGGAGATGTGTATAAGAGACAGGATGCTGCATCCTCATGGTCGCGCCACGCACCGAGTCTAGATGCCCGCAGTTCGAGCTGCTAAGGTGAGTGGCACCCCCAAGTAGCCCGGTAGTACCCCATGGCAATTGCGAACGCGCGCCCGAATGTCGACGACTTGTCGTTCCTCGTTGACGAGTATCAGCCGACCCGTCTGCCAGTGCTCGGCAGCCAGCAGGTCGAATTCGGAACTGTAGGTTGGTTAGATCTCGCGCGGGACTATCTGACGCCACGGGTCGCGGATCGACGCGACAGCCTTCGCGGGCTGCGCCTTGCGGTTGACGAGGTCTATACCCATGCGCCGCCACATCTTGAGTTCACTGACGGAGTCGCGGCAATTCACATCGTCATTGACGACGGTGAGTTGGCGGTGGGCGCAGGGACCATCGACAAGCCTGACATGCGTATCACTGGGAACTACGACCAGGTGGCGACCCTGCACACTGCTGTATATGAGCAGATGCCCGACCGGCGCGAGCGGCTTACCCGTGAGCTCACCCACCGTCATGGCGAGACGGTCAAAGTGGTCGGTACCTCACCGTCCGACCCCGCCTTGTTAGCCGTGCTGGAAGGGTTGCACGACCACCTCGCCCGTCACACAAAGTTTAATCCCGATCTAGATCACCGCATCGACAATCTGGGCCTTACCGAGCACCTCGCCCGTATCGAGGAGGATGGTTATACCGTCATTGAGGACGCATTCAGTGAAGCGTATGCAGACGAAATTCACGAGGAACTAATGGTTCATATGGAAGACGATGCGACCAGAGGTGTCCAGAAGGCGGCGATGTTGCTGCAGCGTGGCCCGATATTCGAGGAGATGGCTCTGCACCCGTACATCTTCGCCTTGCACCAGAAGCTGCTCGGCCCGGACATGAACTTGGCGCATTACATCGGGTCGCGCAAGCCTGTCGTTGCCGACACTCATTCGATGCATAACGACCCACCGCACCCGGCGCCGGGTACCGAGGGTGCTTGCTTCGACTCCACGGCCATTTGGGCGATCACCGACTTCGGCGAGGATGATGGGCCGACGCTCGTGGTCCCCGGGACGCATAAGCTGAATCGTAAGCCCGACGCCGACGCGATCGAGCGTGCCGTGAAAGTGGTGATGCCCCGTGGCTCGATCGCTATGTGGCATGGTGCGCTATGGCATGGCGCGGCGGTCCGGACGTCACCGGAACACCGCGTCGCTGTCCACCACACCCACGTGCGCGGTTTCGGCCGGACGTTTGACAACTATCTCCACATCGATCCGGCGATCCTCGATCGCAATCCGCCGGCGATCGGTACGCTGTGTGGCCTCGACGATATCTTCATGAAGAACACCTCGTCGGGTCCGAACTTCACCGGCTACCTCGGTTGAATACCCGAGTGTTGGTTTTATAGGTGTTGTTCGTGTGGATCGACGAAAAGAGCTTCTGCTTAATTTGATTCGTGAGGCAAGACACCGCTTGCTGTATAGCGCTTAGCGTCCTCAAGATCCATATCCAGCACGGTAGCGACATCTAGGGTGTAAAGACTGTGTCGGCGCCAACCCTTTCGAAATGCCGAAAGGAACGCTTTTGGCATCCAAATCAAGGAATGTATTGCGTTAAGCGGAGCTTCACCGTCCTGTCCCAACAACCACCAAGGCGCACCATTAATAAAATATCCGCCTGATGCCAACGTCCATGCATTGAGTTCCATTTCACCTCGAAAATCGGTGCCATAACCCGTGATGAGGTGGTGGGCGTCATGAATTAAAAAGACATCCCTAACCGTTTCTGGAAATGCAAAAAGAGGGAAGACGGGTACCCAAACTCGAAAGATACGAAAACTTATCCAGCGATCGCTGTTGGGCATTCGTTTGGCCTTATGGTCGCGCTCAATCGCTTCTCTCAAAGTCATGTCGTGAACCTACGCCTCTCGCCGAAACGTGTCATTGGGTCTTGAGCTTGGTTCACATCCAAACCGCCTTAAATTGCAGGCGCTCTAGTTTATGTAGGTGGTAGGGGGCATGCTCATCTGCGAACCCGCCTTCAGGGAAGATAGTTTGGGTAGGGATGGAATGTTCTATACTGCCTGTCTGTAGAATTTTATATGGCAAGAATAACGGCAAATGCCTGATGTATGCCTGATAGACGATTTACTACCTCCAACCTAAGATGCCATAAACCGTAATAAAATCAATGAATTGGAGAGGTGGCCGAGTGGCTGAAGGCGCTCCCCTGCTAAGGGAGTATGGGTAATACTCATCGAGGGTTCGAATCCCTCCCTCTCCGCCAATTACACACTTAAGTGACGGTTCGGATCACTTACTTGAGAATGAAAAAATTGGCATCAGATTCGTCTCCATTTCCAAAATTATCATGCAGCTTTGCCCGACTATCTTCGCTTGCCTACGACGCTCGTCGCAGGTCCGGTAAATGCCCGTAACTGAGGCCTCTCCACAACCATTCGCAAGGTCCGAATTGATGACGCGATAGCCACCAAGGCGATAAAACCAGCTGAATGACCCAAATCGTGGCGACGATCGGATAGAGCATCCAGCGTTCTAATTCGCCAACTAAAGCGAAACCCGCGCCAGTGAATAAAACCAGGGCGAATACGGAGTGCATTAGATAATTGCTGAGAGCCATTCGACCGACCGCGGCTATAGCGTGACGCGTCCTCGACCAATAACTTTTCTGACATACATAGAGAATCAACCCCAACCAGCCGAAGGCCATACCGAGCCTGCCGAGGTGGTAGGTCCAGTGCAGGTACGGGAACGTATCCAGGAGCTGAAAACCGGAACGAGCTGCTAACAGGACTTCCCAGCTATTGATAACGAGTCCTGTGCCGAAGCCGATGATCATAAGCTTGATGTAGAACTTGGTAGATTTCGAAGCATCGAGAATCGACCATTTGAAGAGCGCCATGCCGATGAGCATCATTATCAACGCGTCCCAGAACAGGACTGACGGTAACGCTGCCACGATTATTTCGGTCGTTTTCTGAGCATTGAACAAAAAGGCGTTGGGATAATTCGCACGCCGTTGCTTCAGTTCGACTTCTTCGGTCTCCGCTGGAACCAGGTAATCGGATTTAAAGTCGTACCACACCTCTGCCATTTCTAACTCAGCGGGCTCGCTGAATTCTGGATTTGATGCGATCTCGATGGCCGCTTGCTGGCCGATCTCGAGCGAATACTTCCATCCCACAAGAAAACCAGTATGGAGCACAAGAACCACTAACGCTGAAATCAACAGCTTTCTTGGCGATGTATTGCGGAAGCGGAAGAGCACAAACCCGGCCAGCGCATAGGTGATCAGAATGTCCCCTGTCCAAAGGAGTATGTACGCATCGACCAAGCCGAAAGCTAAAAGCCAGGCGTTCCGCCGATAGAACATCGCTGCCCCTCTCGCGCTCGGTCCTGTTGCCAAGAGCACGATCGAAGCACCAAAGAGCATCGAGAAGAGCGCTCTCATCGCACCTTCAAAGAGGATATCGATGGTGGCCCAAACCGCCACGTTTATGGGCAGTTCGCCGATACCGTCAGTGGGGTCTAGATCCGGTGAAAAGTAGCTCGCGGAATGCATACCCATGCCGACAATATTGAGTAATAGGATGCCGAGTAGCGCAAAACCGCGAAGTACATCGAGGGACATTATTCGATCGCTTTCGCGAACAGGTTGATTGGCGGCGAGGCTTATCACGCTTCCCTACTTTGCGGGGGATATCACGAACACAAACCCCAGCCCGAAACATCTGCCTTCCGATTTTCGCAGCAAATAAATCACTGGGGAATACGAGTACCTGCCGCATTGTGTTCGACTACGTTTTGCGGAATTCCCGGGAAGATTTCGCGAAACAGGGTCAACATATTCATGGTCGAACGACGGTCCGTTGCGGTGTGCAAACGACCAGGACCACCCAGGGTCGGTGGTAATGCGAATCCGTGCGGGGTCCTGGCGTGATGATGGAAAACCCAATCAACGCCCGCGTCGTCCATCTCTTTAAAAAAACGCTGCTTACTTTCATCGGGTACGAGACCGTCGTCGGCGCCGTTTTCGATCATTAAAACGGTACGCGTGTTGTAGTTGTTGTCACAGGTTTTTACCGTGGGCCGTTGGACCCGAAAACGCTCGGGATTTGGATCTTCGCCCGTTTGTAAAAGACCGTGAAAAGAGACTACTCCACCAAGATCGAGGCCGCCGCGAACGCATTCGATAACGGCGACACCACCGAAACAATAGCCGATCGAAGCTGGTGAGATGTTGGCGTCGACGGTCTCGTGCGACCGGCCGTGATCAAGCCATTCTTGAAGTAGGGATCGAAACAGTTCGTGATCGTGATCCATCGCTACCATTCCTTCGAAGCACTTCGCCTGGAAGGCATGGACCTCGCTTTCGTCGGTCGGAAAAATACGTTGGTCGGGCGGCACGATATTTCCGTATAAATCGATCGCCAAGCCCACGTAGCCGACACGCGCCAGATATTCGGCGACGTCGACGTCGAAAAACTTAAGTCCCTGATAGTTATGAATCACCAAGACGAGAGGCCTTGGTCCCGCGGATTCCGGGGGAGCAACCAAATGTCCGAGGTAATCGTTGCCGCGGAACGTAAAGCCAATATCGGCCTTCCTCAGGTCGGGAGCGGGTGGCCAAAAGTCGAGGGAGTTTGACATAGAGATCCTTTTTCGCGCATCCGTAAGTTGCAATGTACCTCAGGTGGCCGCATCAAGTTGAAAACTTGCAGATATAAATGTCTACGGGCATATATTGCGAAATTCTTGATGTACATGCATGGTCCGTACGTCCACACAATTTAGCGTTACTAATCCACGGAGGCTGCGATGGACTACAACAACATTATCTATGAAAAGGATGAGCGTCTGGCATTCATCACGCTCAATCGCCCCGAGAAACTTAACCCGCTGAGTCATGCGCTTCGTGGCGAGGTTTACGACGCTTTGCGGGATGCTGAAGCGGATACGGAAATCGGCGTCATCATCTTGAAAGGGGCGGGCCGCGCATTTTCGGCCGGCTACGACCTCACGCCGAATCCAGATGAGGAGAGCGACTACGTCAGTGGTAGATCGGGAATGCCCGATACCGGATCAACGCACCCACAACATTACGACTGGTCGCGACATGCAGTGATGGGGCATTGGTTGATATGGGAATTGGCTAAACCCGTTATTTGTCAGATTCACGGATATTGCCTCGCGGGTGGAACCGAGTTGGCTTCCATGTGTGACTTCAGGTTCGTCGCCGAAGATACGCAGATTGGCTACCCACCGGTTCGCGCAATGGGGACCATGGACATGATGTGGGCTCCTTGGCTTCTGCCAACGACGAAAGCCCGCGAATTCGCTTATACCGGCGATTCGTTTAGCGGGAAGGAGATGGCAGATCTGGGATGGGCCAACTATGCGCTGCCCAAGGATGAACTTGACGACACGGTGATTCGGTTTGCCCGACGGCTTGGTCACATTGACAACGACCTGCTGAATTACAACAAACGCGCGGTCAACCGCCAGCTTGAGATTATGGGAATTCGAACGGGTCTCATGTCGGGAACTGACGTTGAGGCCATGTCGAAGCACCGTCCTGCCGCAGGTGAATTTGGTCGTAGGGTGAGAGAGGGTGGTCTCAAGGCGGCTTTGGAGTGGCGTGATGGTCCCTTTCGCGACTTCCGAGGAGCTTATGAATCAGCGCCGAAAGATCGTCCCATCGCAGGAACGGAAGAGAAAAAAGCGGAGCCAGGAGACAGTGATTACAGCCGCTAAGACGAAGTATTGATCGATACTGGTCTCGAGATTTGTCTAAGGAATAAATGGAGGCGTTTTCCGTTTTGGGTCGACTGAGACAATGACTGACACGGAGATTTTTCAGGAACGCGTCGTCGAGGTTCCGATTCCCGAGCACCACTACACATTACTGGTCTCGCCCAACGGAAATTATTTAGGTGTCGATGACGAAGGTTTCACGACCACCTATCCGGTTGGCAATGATCGAGTTATGTGGGATGAAACGGAGTCGGGATCACTCCGAAGCGTGGTTGGGGACATCGAGATCGTGAAGGAATCGGCCGATGCGAACATCTCTCGGTTAACCTTGGATGGACATACGCTTGATGACGTAGGCGGGCCAAGCAGTACAGGCGTTCTATACAACGTTGAACATGGACCAGAGAAGCTCCCTTCCGAATACTTCGAATTTTTTCGCAAGAACGGTTGGGTTTGTTTAACCAGCATTTTACCTCCCCTCCTCCTGGAGGAATTGGAGAAAGTGGCGTGTACGGACCGGTTTGCCCATTTGAAGTTTGATCGCTCGAGCGGTCCATTTAGCCAAAGTTGGGGGATCGCGAGGGCCGCTGCGGAACCGGTTTCTCTTTGGCTCATACGTGAGTACATGCAAACCGATGACGTTCGCGTCGCACACACCCCGGGATTGGCCATTCTTGGTAGAGACGATGGGAAGCGCGTCGTTCAGGGCTGGCACTCTGATTACCCGTACCATTGGGGCGTGCCCGTGCGCGGTCACGTTCCAACGCCTTCGGGCGAAACCGTGTTAGGGGTTCAACGCTGTCTCTTATACACATCTGACGCTGCCGACGAATAGAGAGGTGTAGATCTCGGTGGTCGCCGTATCAT
>CAXDSX010000129.1:0-6670 GCA_963992075.1 uncultured Pseudomonadales bacterium
GTGCTGCATGGCTTAATCCCGCATAAAGTCGTTTTAGGTATAGCGCGCTGTTTCCCTAGGCCGAGTCGATTGCTTGGTCGCCGGATTGAGTTGTAATGCCGACCGAAGGCGACACGGAGGACACTAACCCCACAGAGACGCAAGAGTGGTTAGATTCACTCGAATATATTCTCGACAACGAAGGGGTTGAACGGGCTAATTTCCTACTGAGACGGCTTTCGTCCAGGATGACGAAAACGGGCGCTTCGCTGCCCTATACCATCACCACGCCCTATCGAAATACTATCCCAGCCCATCTTGAGGCATTCATGCCGGGCGATCTCTTCATGGAACGCCGGATTCGTAGTCTGATCCGATGGAACGCTCTAGCGATGGTCGTCCGCGCAAATCGCCGAGATGGCGACTTGGGGGGCCACATTTCGACCTTTGCTTCTTCAGCAACTCTTTACGAAGTTGGATTCAACTACTTTTTCAGAGGTCCGACGCAGGAGCACGCTGGCGACCTAGTCTACTTCCAGGGGCACAGCGCACCGGGAATTTATGCGCGCTCGTTCTTAGAACGTAGATTGAACGAAGAACATCTGGATAGCTTTCGCCAAGAAGTCCGTGGTGGCGGCCTTTCTTCGTATCCCCATCCTTGGCTTATGCCCGATTACTGGCAGTTTCCCACCGTTTCGATGGGCCTTGGTCCGATTCAAGCAATTTATCAAGCACACATCATGAAATATCTTGATTCGCGCGGGCTCGTTCCTATGGAGGATCGTAAGGTATGGGCTTTTCTCGGTGACGGCGAATGTGATGAACCCGAATCCCTCGGTGCGCTTGGGCTTGCCGGACGAGAGCGACTCGACAATCTTGTCTTTGTGGTCAACTGCAATTTGCAACGGCTGGACGGACCCGTTCGAGGAAACGGCAAGATAATCCAAGAACTTGAAGGTGAATTTCGCGGCGCCGGGTGGAACGTGATCAAGGTTGTGTGGGGACGTTTATGGGACCCGCTTTTCACCAATGACGTTGACGGGCTATTGCAACAACGCATGAACGAGACGGTGGATGGCGAATATCAGAATTACAAGGCCAAAGGCGGCGGCTACACGCGCCAAGAATTTTTCGGAAAGCACCCTAAATTGCTAGAACTTGTCGCTAATCTATCGGACGACGACATCATGCGTCTTAATCGCGGTGGCCACGATCCATTCAAAGTTTACGCCGCGTATCAAGCAGCCATGGATCACAACGGCCAGCCCACGGTGATTCTTGCGAAGACCGTGAAGGGTTACGGAATGGGCGATGCCGGAGAATCCGAGAACACTACCCATCAAGTTAAAAAGCTTGATCTCGACGATTTAAAACATTTCCGTGATCGATTCGATATACCTCTGTCGGACAGCGAATTAGAGTCTGTGTCCTATTACAGACCGCCGAGCGATAGCCCGGAAATGGTGTACATGCTTAAGCAGCGAGGGAAACTCGGTGGTCCGATCCCAAGTCGTGTCGTCTCTCCCCCCGGATTTGATATCCCGTCCCTCGAATATCTTGAAAATATTCTGAAAGGCGGCGGCGATCGAAAATTCTCCACGACCATGGGCTTCGTAAGAATTCTGTCCACACTATTGCGGGACGAGTCAATTGGAAAACGGATTGTTCCGATCGTCCCGGATGAGGCGCGTACTTTTGGCATGGAGGGGATGTTTCGACAATTGGGGATCTACTCATCCGAGGGCCAACTATACGAACCCGTTGATGCAGACGAGCTAGCCGCGTATCGAGAGTCGAAAGATGGTCAGGTTCTCGAAGAAGGCATTAACGAAGCCGGTGCTTTTGCGGCGTGGTTGGCAGCCGCTACATCCTATAGCACGCACCAGTACACACTGATTCCATTTTATTTGTTTTATTCCATGTTTGGATTTCAACGCGTTGGCGATCTCGCCTGGGCAGCGGGTGACATGCAAGCTCGTGGATTTCTGTTGGGAGCTACATCGGGGCGCACGACGCTTAATGGCGAAGGATTGCAGCATCAAGATGGGCACAGTCACCTGTTGTCGGGAGCCGTTCCTAACTGTGTTTCGTACGATCCGTGTTACGTCTATGAGCTAGCGGTGATTATTCAGGATGGGCTACGCCGGATGTATGTCGAAGACGAACGGATCTTCTATTACGTCACGATAATGAACGAAAACTATACGCAGCCCTCCATGCCTGATGGCGTTACAAACGGGATCCTGCGCGGGATGTACAAACTAGTGTCGATCGATCGGAGCGGTTCGAAACGCAAAATTAGGTTGTTAGGTAGCGGGGCGATTTTGAATGAAGTGATGAAAGCGTCGATCCGACTAGAACGCGACTATGACGTAGACGCCGAAGTTTGGAGCGTGACCAGTTTTACGGAATTGGCCAGGGATGGTCACGACGTTGCCCGATGGAACATGTTGCATCCGGCGGAGCAATCGCAACGCAGTTACGTTTCAGAATGTCTGGAAGGCGATACGCCGGTTGTTGCCGCGACCGATTACGTCAAACACCATGCCGAATCGATTCGCGGGTTTATAGACGCGTCCTACCGGGTTTTGGGCACAGATGGTTTCGGTCGCAGTGACACAAGAGAGCAATTGCGCGGTTTTTTTGAAGTCGACGACCGCTTTGTCACCCTGGCGGCACTGACCGAACTCGCGAACGCACAGGTGATTGCGCAGTCCGACGTTAAGAACGCGATTGAAGACATGGGTATCGCGCCGGATAAATCGAATCCTCGACGATCATGAGCCTCGTGGAGGTCAAGATCCCTGATGTCGGCGATGCCGAAGAAGTTGAAGTCATTGAAATCTGTGTTTCGGCCGGCGACAACATCTCGAGCGGTGCTGTGCTGATAGTTATTGAATCGGAGAAGGCGTCCATGGAGCTACCTACGGAAGTAGCTGGGAAGGTCATGGGCGTTAGTCTTGCGGTGGGCGACATCGTGAATGAAGGGGATTTGGTGGCAACTCTCGAGACGGAAGCAAGCGATGCCCAGATAGATGAAGCAGAGAACAAAGTTGGTCGGGTCGGTGAAGGCGATGGGCCCCCAGCGGAGCAAGACAGTTTCAAATTGCAGAAGTCGGGAGCTGGAAATCGAGACGATCAACGTATCGAACGCGAAACAGAAGTCGAAGTACGGATACCAGATGTGGGAGATGCCGAAGAGATTGTTGTGATCGAGGTTGCGGTCGAAACGGGGGATGCGGTATCTGTCGACGACGTCCTGGTTGTAATTGAATCGGAAAAGGCTTCAATGGAAATACCGTCACCGGTAGCTGGGACCGTAAGGTCCATGGAATTGGCGTTGGATGACGAGGTGGCCGAAGGAGCGCTCGTCGCTGTCATTGTAGCGAATGGTCCAATCGACATGCCGGTGATATCTCGCCGGTCCGATGCCGTTCCTTCAACCGCCGTCGCGACTGATCTAGAACCAAAAACGTCGGCTATTCAAGCGTCACAACCCGTAGAGCATGGGAGTAGGACGTCGGATAAGGCTGTATACGCCGGGCCAGCGGTGCGGAGGCTGGCGCGGGAATTGGGAGTGGATCTGGGATCAATCAAAGGCTCTGGTTCGCAGAGCAGGATCGTTAAAGACGACGTAAAAGCATATGTCAAAGGTATTTTGACGAGATCCAGCCAGCGTGACCAAGCAGTCCTTCCATCCGTGCCGGCTGAGGACTATACGAAACACGGGGAAATCGAAGAGGTTCAGCTAACCCGCGTACGGCGCGCCGGCGTCGTAAATTTGCATCGAAGTTGGCTCAACGTCGTGCATGTCACACAGCACGATCTCGTCGATGCAACCCAATTGGAAGACGTGAGACTCAAGATGAAACGAGAGGCAGGGATGGAGTCGCTTACACCTTTAGCATTTGTGTTAAAGGCTTGTGCACTAAGCCTGGCCGAGTTTCCTCGGTTCAATGCCTCGCTAGGTCCTACCTTAAAGACGTTGATATTGAAAAAATACTGTCACATCGGCTTCGCTGTCGACACCGAAGCTGGGCTTGTGGTGCCAGTGATTCGTAATGTTGATAGCAAAGGCATCCTTGAACTTTCCGAAGAGATAGCGGAGCTATCTGAACTTGCCAGAGATCGAAAACTTGGACCGGACCACATGGCGGGCGGTTGCTTTACCGTTTCGAGCCTAGGTGCGATTGGTGGTACCGGATTCACCCCGATAGTTAATGCGCCTGAAGTGGCTGTCCTGGGCGTCGCCAGGATGGATACTCAGCCTTTTTGGGATGGGAAGGAATTTGTGCCGCGAACCATGTTACCGGTCTCCCTTTCATATGATCACCGGGCGATCAATGGAGCGGAGGCTGGCCGATTCGTGCAACGTCTCGGACAAATTCTGACTAAACCCGAAGATTTGTCCCGTTAATCACTGGTGTTGTCGGGTACCACCGGTTGCCACAATTGCTCAACGCCCGCAGCCGTCGTGCGGGCAATAACGAACAAATAATCCGATAGACGGTTTAGATAAGCACCAACCCCGGCATCAATAAGGCTATGGATTTTTGCGCGCCAAAAGGCGCGTTCTGCACGCCTCATGGTCGCGCGCGCCATATGTGCAAGTGCGCAAATCGTGTTGCCTCCTGGCAAGACGAACTCCCGAAGCGGTTCGAGCTCTTCATTCATCAGCGCGATTTGTTGTTCTACAACTTCAATTTCACCGTGCCACTCAAGTTGGCTGGTGCCTGTTGCCGCCGCAGCGCCGACATCGAAGAGACGGGACTGAACAGTTATTAGAAAGTCGTGAAATGGGCAATCGGTTTCAAGTTGGGCGATTAACACGCCGAGTGCACAATTCGCTTCGTCCAGGTTACCGGCTAATTCCAGTCGATCGTGTTCTTTTGGATAACTCTTCCCATCGGCGAGGGAAGTTTTACCTTGGTCGCCCATCCGCGTGGTGACACGATCAATTCGATTAGGCATCTCGGCGCTCCTTTGACGAGGCATACAGTAACAGCCTGGGCAGTGGGACGTTAGCCTCGGTTAGATCGTTGTCGATTTGATGCCTTTACCCGGGATACGCAGGTTGGTGGTTGTTAACTGTGGCAGTAACGATTTCGCGGCACGGATTCGTGCAATCCTTGCCACGAAAAGGTTCTTGTGCGAGTTTTGCGACAACTATAACGATGACTAGTGGCTGGCGTCCAAGTTATAGAGTCTCCGGTTTTTGGCATCGAGTGATTTTGGCGGGTAACTAACGCTTATGGCCAGTTTTGATGTTGTTTCTGAGGTCGAGACCCAAGAGGTTCGAAATGCCGTCGATCAGGCCGTCCGCGAGCTCAGCACGCGGTTTGACTTTCGCGGGGTTGATGCCGGTTTTGGATACGAAGGCGAAGAGATCCTGGTATGGGCGGAAGAGGAATTTCAGGTCGACCAGCTAACGGACGTGTTGAAAGAAAAACTCGCGAGGAGAAAAGTTGATATTGGCGCGCTTGATGCTCAAGAACTAGAGGCGTCGGGGAAGCAGAAGCGGTTGAAGTTTCGACTCCGGCAAGGCATCGATGGAGACGTAAGCCGGCAGATCACGAAATTAGTGAAAAGCTCCCGGCTCAAAGTACAAGCCCAGGTGCAGGGTGACAAAGTGCGTATAGCTGGGAAGAAGCGCGACGACCTGCAGTCGGTGATGGGATCTCTGCGTGATGCCGATATCGACATACCGCTCCAATTCAATAATTTTCGGGATTGAACGTTAACTCGACCCAGCGCTGGCTGGCATCGATTGCCATTTATTGGCACCCGCGCATCGCAGCGCTCTTTTTTCTTGGTTTTTCCGCGGGACTACCTTTTTTATTAGTTTTTTCGACGATGTCAGCGTGGTTGACGGAATATGGGGTTAGCCGATCGACGATTGGTTTTTTTAGTTGGATTGGGATTACCTATTCAATCAAAGTGTTTTGGGCACCCGTGGTCGATCGAATTCGATTGCCAGGTATTGGTCGATTAGGTCAACGCCGGAGTTGGATATTGCTCGCCCAATTGGGTATAGCGGCAGGACTTTTCGGACTTTCCCTCGTCGATCCAAGCGAGAACTTACGCGGCGTTGCGTTATTGGCGCTGTTGGTAGCGTTCGCGTCGGCGACGCAAGACATTAGTGTTGATGCATACCGTATCGAAGCGGCAGAGATGGATCGGCAAGCAGCAATGGCGGCCGCCTATATCTTCGGCTATCGAGTGGCGTTGTTGGTTGCGGGTGCGGGGGCGCTCCTTATCGCTGAATTCAGCACATGGAGCGTGAGTTACGGGATCATGGCTGGACTGGTATCGGTTGGCGTCATTACGACCTGCATTGTTCGGGAACCGGAACACAATGTTTTGATCGAGCGTCCTCGCGGGATCGGTCACGAACCCATACCAAAACGTGTGTTGCGCTGGTTTCAAGGCGCTGTCGTTGCCCCGTTTCACGAGTTTTTTACTCGCTACGGCTGGCTGGCGATGGTTGTTCTAGGCGTTATTGCGACTTATCGCATTAGCGACATCACCATGGGGGTGATGGCCAATCCTTTTTACCTCGACCTTGGGTTTACCAAAAGTGAGATCTGTCTCTTATACACATCTCCGAGCCCACGAGACCGAGGCTGATCGCGGATGCCGGCGTGGGCGTGGAAAAAAAGGGGGGGGGGGGGGGGGGGGGGGGGGGGGGGGG
>CAXDSX010000130.1:0-6663 GCA_963992075.1 uncultured Pseudomonadales bacterium
TTTTCAAGCAGAAGACGGCATACGAGATCAGCCTCGGTCTCGTGGGCTCGGAGATGTGTATAAGAGACAGCCTTGCCGAAGCTCACGGTACCACTAGCTTCCGCAAGAATTGCAGCGTCTTTAGGCTTACGTGCTTCGAACAGATCCGCCACCCGAGGAAGTCCGCCGGTTATATCCCGAGTCTTCGATCCCTCCTGCGGAATGCGCGCAATCACCTCGCCCACCCCTATTTTTTCATCTGCCTCCAGATTGAGAACCGAATTACTAGGGAGGAAATAATGTGCTGGGACATCTGTTCCGGCCAGATTTACGACCTTACCTTTTCCATCAACGAGACTTATCGCCGGGCGCAAATCCTTACCAGAAGTCGGTCTATCAATTGGATCCAACACCGTAATATTGGTGAGACCAGTTAGCTCGTCTGTTTGGCGACTTACCGATACCCCCTCTTCCATTTCTTCAAAAACGACCTTTCCGGAGACCTCTGTGACAATTGGATGAGTATGGGGATCCCACTGAGCGATCATTTGTCCCGAATCAACGTTGTCGCCATCTCGAACCGAAATAACTGCACCGTACGGTAATTTGTATCGCTCCCGCTCACTACCGTTATCGTCTGCAATCGCAATTTCACCGGACCGCGAAACCGCAACTAATTCTCCCGAATCACGGCTGACCGTCTTGAGGTTTTGGAGGCGTACTGTTCCGCCATGTTTAACCTGGACATTGTCCACCGCAGTCGCGCGAGATGCGGCTCCTCCAATGTGAAACGTTCGCATCGTCAATTGGGTTCCAGGCTCTCCAATGGACTGAGCCGCAATAACACCAACCGCTTCCCCTGTATTAACGATATGACCACGCGCCAAATCCCTGCCATAACAGGCTGAACAAACTCCATAACGCGTTTCGCACGTAATCGGCGATCGAACAAATAGATCGTCCACCCCCAGTTCATCCAAACGCTCAACCCAGGCTTCATCAAGCATCGTGCCCGCCGGAATGAGAAGTTTTTTATCACCAGCGCCGTAAATATCTTGTGAAACGATTCTTCCCAACACTCGTGCCGAAAGCGTTTCGACAACATCGCCTCCCTCGATTAACGCCGAAATGTGCAACCCTTCCTGAGTACCACAATCCGTCGCAGTGACTACCAGGTCTTGAGAAACGTCGACAAGTCGGCGCGTTAGGTAACCAGAGTTCGCTGTCTTTAGCGCAGTATCAGCCAATCCTTTGCGAGCACCATGCGTCGAAATAAAGTACTCGTTCACCGAAAGACCTTCGCGAAAATTAGCAACGATAGGGGTTTCGATGATACTGCCGTCGGGCCGCGTCATCAGTCCTCGCATACCCGCCAATTGACGGATCTGAGTTGGAGAACCCCTCGCTCCTGAATCCGAGTAAATGTACACCGAGTTAAACGAATCCTGACCAACTTCCTCGCCTTGACGGTCAATTACCTGCTCGGTTGAGAGCCCATCCATCATTGACCTGGCTACCAGTTCACTGGCCCTCGACCAAATATCAACTGCCTTATTGTATTTTTCCCCAGCGGTCACCAACCCCGAGGCATATTGAGACTCAATGTCTTTAATCTCGGCTTGAGCATCTTCGATGATTTCGGCCTTAGATTCTGGAATCACAAAGTCTTCTACGCCGATTGAAGATCCCGAGGCGGTTGAATACTTAAAGCCTGTGTACATCAACTGATCGGCGAAAATTACCGTTTCTTTCAAGCCCACATTGCGATAACAGGAGTCGATCAGACCAGAGATTGCTTTCTTGGTCATCGGTCTATTAATTAGTCCGAAGGGCATTTGTTTCGGCACGATTTCGTAGAGAAGAGCTCGGCCAACGGTGGTGTCAACAACGACCGTTGCGTCAACACCGGCCTCCTCTTCTTCCGTTATTCGCACTCTAATTTTCGCGTGTAGATCTACAGAACCTGCGTGATAGGCTCGATGAACCTCATCAAGGTCAGAAAACGCCATGCCCTCCCCGGTCACATTGACCTTTTCACGCGTCATAAAATATAAGCCCAACACCACGTCTTGGTTAGGAACGATGATGGGCTCGCCGCTCGCTGGAGAGAGAATATTGTTAGTGGACATCATTAGTGCGCGAGATTCCAATTGCGCTTCGAACGTCAACGGCACATGCACGGCCATTTGATCGCCGTCAAAGTCAGCGTTATACGCAACACACACCAGTGGATGCAGCTGAATAGCCTTTCCCTCTACAAGTACCGGTTCGAATGCTTGAATACCGAGACGGTGGAGAGTTGGCGCTCGGTTGAGCAACACCGGGTGCTCACGGATAACGTCCGCGAGAATGTCCCATACTTCAGGTGTCTCTCGTTCGACCATCTTTTTCGCAGCTTTTATGGTCGTTGCAAGACCGAGAGCTTCCAACTTGCCAAAAATAAATGGCTTGAATAACTCCAAAGCCATCTTTTTGGGCAAGCCGCATTGATGCAATTTCAGAGTTGGTCCCACAACAATTACAGAACGCCCTGAATAATCCACCCTCTTTCCAAGCAAATTCTGTCTGAATCTCCCTTGCTTGCCCTTAATCATGTCGGCTAGAGACTTAAGGGGACGTCGGTTTGAACCAGTAATCGCTCTACCCCGTCGACCATTATCCAATAGAGCGTCCACCGATTCTTGTAGCATTCTCTTCTCGTTACGGACAATGATGTCCGGAGCGTTGAGGTCTAACAGTCGCTTGAGCCGATTGTTTCGATTAATCACCCGGCGATAGAGATCGTTTAAATCGGAAGTCGCAAACCTACCGCCATCTAATGGCACAAGCGGGCGCAAATCCGGCGGTAGGATCGGTAGCACCGTCAAAATCATCCATTCCGGCTTGTTACCGGAGCTCACGAACGCCTCGACGAGTTTCAACCTCTTGGATAGCTTCTTGATCTTGGTTTCAGAATTTGTCGCAGGTATTTCTTCGCGCAAACGACCCATCTCTTCTTCTAGATCGAGATCCACAAGTAATTGTTGAACAGCCTCGGCTCCCATCTTCGCGACAAATTCATCACCGTATTCTTCCATCGCGGCGTAATACTCTTCATCGTTAAGAAGCTGACCCATCTCCAGTTCTGTCAATCCGGGGTCGATCACGACGAACGACTCAAAATAAAGAACTCGTTCGATGTCCCTCAGCGTCATATCCAGCAACAAACCTATCCGAGACGGGAGAGATTTAAGGAACCATATATGAGCGACTGGACTAGCAAGCTCCACGTGCCCCATTCGTTCCCTTCGGACCTTGGTCAGAGTTACTTCAACTCCACACTTCTCGCAGATCACGCCCCGGTGCTTGAGACGCTTGTATTTTCCGCAGAGGCATTCGTAATCCTTCACAGGACCGAAAATCCGTGCACAAAAAAGTCCGTCGCGTTCCGGTTTGAATGTCCGATAGTTGATCGTTTCCGGTTTTTTTACCTCGCCGAACGACCAAGATCGAATCATGTCTGGAGCAGCCAGCCCGATTCGTAGCGAGTCGAACTCTTCGGCTGGAGCGTTTTGCTTCAAAAGATTGAGTAGATCTTTCATCAGTTTAAATTCTCCTCGCTTATTCGCTTTCTAGTTCAATATCGATGGATAAAGACCTAATCTCTTTTACAAGAACATTAAAACTTTCAGGCATTCCCGGATCCATTTGAAAATCGTTATCGACAATGTTCTTGTACATCTTGGTCCGACCAGCAACGTCGTCCGATTTAACTGTAAGCATTTCTTGCAGGGTATAAGCCGCGCCGTATGCCTCGAGTGCCCATACCTCCATCTCGCCAAACCTTTGTCCGCCAAATTGAGCTTTTCCGCCAAGCGGTTGTTGGGTAACAAGACTGTACGACCCCGTTGAGCGGGCATGCATCTTGTCGTCTATCAAATGATTCAACTTCAGCATGTACATGTAGCCAACTGTTATGGGTCGCTCGAAAGGATCTCCGGAACGACCATCGTACAATGTGGTTTGACCGCTAACCGGTAATCCCGCCAAATCCAGCATTCTCTTTATCCCATCTTCTTTTGCGCCGTCGAAAACCGGAGTCGCAATCGGCATGCCTTCCGTTAAATTACCAACAAGCTCCATCACATCTTTATCAGACATTTTCTCGAGTTCGACATTTCTGCCATCCAGATCGTTGTATACAGTCGAAAGAAGTTTACGAAATTCAGCCGCTTTCGATTCGGTTTCAAGCATGGCCCCGATCTTCTCGCCAATACCTTTGGCTGCCCACCCAAGGTGCGCTTCCAACACCTGACCGACATTCATTCGACTCGGAACACCGAGAGGATTGAGAACAATATCGACCGGTTCACCATTGGCGTCGAACGGCATATCTTCCACAGGCATAATTACAGAAATAACGCCTTTGTTACCGTGCCGCCCCGCCATCTTGTCACCGGCCTGTATCCGTCTCTTTATCGCCAAGTAAACTTTGACGTATTTTAGAACGCCGGGAGCGAGATCGTCCCCGCCTTCCAGCTTGGACTTCTTGTCCTCGTACACGGCATCGAGGGCTTCGCGCCTAGCTTTAAGCTGGGTCTCGGCCGAATCAAGCTGAGCATTGAGGCTTTCGTCAGCCAGGCGGATTTCAAACCAACTCTCAGGAGCTAACTCAGCTAGAAACTCTGAATCTATTTTGGCTCCTTTCGACAACCCAGGAGCCCTGGAGACAGCTTTCCCCGTTAGAGCAGCCCTCAGTCGCCCATACGTCGCGGCCTCTATTATTCTGTACTCGTCGTCTAAATCCTTTCGAATTTCGCTAAGTTCACCCTCTTCGATCGATCTCGCGCGGGCATCTTTTTCGACTCCATCTCGCGTAAAAATTCTTACATCGATCACTGTCCCTTTTACTCCCGTGGGAACCCGTGACGATGTGTCTTTTACGTCCGATGCCTTCTCTCCAAATATTGCTCGAAGAAGCTTCTCTTCTGGAGTGAGCTGTGTCTCACCCTTCGGAGTCACTTTACCTACCAGAATGTCCCCCGCGACGACTTCGGCCCCGACATACACAATGCCTGATTCATCAAGTTTCGATAACGCCGATTCTCCTACATTAGGAATATCCGCGGTTATTTCTTCCGGGCCCAACTTCGTATCTCGTGCAATACAAGTGAGCTCTTGGATATGAACACTCGTAAAACGATCTTCTTGGACCACGCGTTCTGACACAAGAATTGAGTCCTCATAGTTGTATCCATTCCATGGCATGAACGCGATACGCATGTTTTGGCCTAAGGCTAGCTCACCCATATCGACAGAGGGACCGTCGGCTAAGATGTCGCCTTTTGAAATAGCGTCTCCCTTTTTGACAAGCGGGCGCTGATTGATGCAGGTACTTTGATTAGATCGTGTGAATTTAGTTAGATTGTAAATGTCCACACCGGCCTCACCGGCCTCGGTTTCCGCGTCCACCGCACGAATAACTATTCGCGATGCGTCGACTGAATCGACGGTTCCGCCGCGTTCAGCAATTACGCATACCCCGGAGTCGCGCGCAACGTGGCGTTCCATCCCAGTACCCACTAGAGGTTTCTCCGCTCGAATAGTCGGCACTGCTTGCCGTTGCATATTTGAGCCCATTAACGCCCTGTTTGCATCGTCGTGCTCCAAGAATGGAATAAGCGCTGCAGCGACCGAGACAACTTGCTTGGGCGATACATCCATGTAGTTGACATTTTCGCTCGACGTCTTCGTGAACTCGTTCTGGTGCCTGACGTCAACAAGTTCGGAAACGAATTCCCCCGCCTTGTCGGTCTCAGAACTTGCCTGGGCTATTACGTATTCGGCTTCATCAATCGCAGAAAGGTACTCGATTTCGTTGGTCACCTTTCCATTGACAACTTTTCGATATGGAGTCTCGAGAAACCCATATTCGTTAGTACGTGAATACACAGCAAGGCTATTTATCAATCCTATATTAGGTCCTTCCGGTGTCTCGATAGGGCAAACGCGTCCGTAATGCGTGGGGTGAACATCTCGGACTTCAAATCCCGCTCGTTCGCGAGTTAACCCACCCGGCCCGAGTGCAGATACTCTGCGCTTATGGGTTACCTCAGACAATGGATTTGCCTGATCCATGAACTGTGAAAGTTGACTTGAGCCGAAAAATTCTTTGATTGCGGCAGCAACGGGCTTCGCATTAATCATATCCTGCGGCATTAGTCCCTCGCTCTCAGCGAGAGATAGTCGTTCCTTAACTGCACGCTCGACTCTAATTAATCCGACCCGGAACTGATTTTCAGCCATCTCCCCTACGGACTTGACCCGTCGGTTTCCGAGGTGATCGATATCGTCGACCGATCCTTTGCCATTTCTGATCCCGACTAGTGTCTTCAGAACATCAATGATGTCGTTCTTCTCCAGAATTCCCTCTCCGACGATGTCTTCTCTCCCTAAACGGCGATTGAATTTCATTCGGCCTACCGACGACAGGTCATAACGCTCCGTCGAGAAAAACA
The DNA here is from genome assembly GCA_963992075.1 of uncultured Pseudomonadales bacterium. GTDB lineage: Bacteria > Pseudomonadota > Gammaproteobacteria > Pseudomonadales > Azotimanducaceae > UBA11889. The sequence continues at coordinate 6,477 of CAXDSX010000130.1, forward strand.
AGTTTTGGAATAAATTTTCGGCAGCCTCCTTCGTTGGCGGTTCGCCTGGTCGCATCATCCGATAAATTTCAACCAATGCTTCCAAACGATTACTGGTTGGATCCAAGGAAAGGGTGTCCGCAATATATGGTCCGCAATCGAGATCGTTTGTATAGATTGTCTCAACAGTACTCGCGGTACCCGTTAC
>CAXDSX010000131.1:0-6662 GCA_963992075.1 uncultured Pseudomonadales bacterium
TTGTTCCCTGAAGAGCCGGCGGATGTGTGCAATACAATCTTCGTGACAATCATGTTCCTTCATCACGCGAAAAAGGATAGAAAAGTACAAAGGAACAACCGGGATCGCTGTACTTGCTTGCGTCACTACCGCCTTCAACACCGCGACATCTGCACGGCCATTGGTATCTTTTAATTTGTTAGATATCTCGCCGGCTGCTCGATCCAGATCCTCCTTCGCGCGACCCAGCGTTCCGTCCCAATAGATAGGCCAAGTAAGCTCATTGCCAATATAAGTGTAGGCGACTGTCTCAAATCCTGACGCGAGGACCTCTGCTCCCTGAAGCGCTTCAATCCAGTACTCCCAGTCCTCACCCCCCATGACCGCAATCGTCGCGTCCACTTCATCCGCCTCCGCCGGATCGAGTTCGACGTCAACCACTTTCGCGGTGCCTGACATCAGATCAAAGTTCAATGTTTTTGAGGAAAATACTTTCCCCAACGGTTTGATCGACGATCGGTACAGTTCGCCCGTTCGCGGATGTTTGCGTACCGGTGAGGCAAGGCTATAAACCAACAAATCTATTTCGCCAATGTCCGAGCGTATTACGTCAATCGTCCGCTGTTTTATTTCGTCCGAGAACGCGTCTCCATCGACGGTACGCGCATACAGCCCAGCTTGTTCCGCCCGGCGTTCGAATGCCGCATTGTTATACCAACCAGCGCTACCGGGTTTGCTTTCCGATGGTGCCCTTTCAAAGGAGACGCCCAGCGTCCCAGAGCCGCATCCGAAGGCCGCCGTTATCCGAGAAGCGAGTCCGTACCCAGTCGAACAGCCAACGATCAGCGCATTCCTAGGGCCCGTTATTGTGTCAAGACCTCGGACGTACTCGATTTGTGCACTTACATTTGTTGCACAACCGACCGGATGGGCCGTGGTACATATAAAACCTCGAATGCGCGGCTTGATAATCACAATCGTGTTCCGGCTACCGTCCCCAAAACTTCGGGTTTCACTGCGAAGGGCGCAGCATCATACCTTCTGCAACGGCATACCGCATGGCAGCACCAACGTCGTAAACCCATGGGCCATCTCGACGAATGGACATGGATACCGATCGTTTATTGGCGAGCCTATGCTCCCGATCACCATCCAAAGCGAGGATCCCCTCACCCTCAAACGTCACCCTCTCCCCTAGAGCGATTCTTTGACTACGAGAAATGGCAACTTCTTTAAAGAACCCAGGCGATAAAGGCGCTTTGATATACGTATCGGATTCTTTGTTATCGCCGATCTCAACCAACAATCCAAAGTCATCCGTTTCCTCAACTACGGAAACAAGACCACCAAGCGGTGACATGCCAACGGTATCTGGCAGCGCCCTGGTCAAAAGAATTCTCGTTATTTTGGCTTCATCATAAGGCAGCAAATTGCCCACGTAGTCGTCGCGAAGCTGAACGGCGTCAATGAGAGCGATGTCACTATCCCCATCTGAAAAAGCCGCGTGTAGCACCTTGGCTCGAGTTCGGATTCCGAATGCCGAATCGTCCGGGAAGCGTTGCATCGCTGCCAACCCCGCGACCATTCCAGCCGTTGTTGGTTCCACCATTGAAGGGAAAACATTGTTGGTACCCGTCGAAAGTGCGATCAGGTCGAGATCGGGAGCACTCCGTGCAATGATCCTATTGGTGCCATCACCACCAAGCGAAACCACGACCGCTATGCCTTCTCTAACAAATGCTTGCACCGCGCGTTCCGTGTCCGAAGCATCATGGCGCAATTCAACTCCGAGACTTACGACCTTTGCCTTCAGCGGCATCCATTCCAGAGCCATGGACGCAATACGAAACGGTTCATCAACGATATATATTTCGTTCACTCCGACGGAGTCGGCACCAGCCGCAATGCGTGCCACGATGTCTCGCTTAGCCTCGTGAGTCATATTGGTAGCACGAGCCGCGATTCGTCGGACGTCGCGGCCCGACATCGGATTCACACAAATAGCTATTGCGCTCATTCGCTTAGTTGTCGTTTCTTCGCATCAAAATCGGTAAGAACTCCCGGTCGAAAGAATGGATGACCTGAAATGCCGTGGTATACCAAGTAAAGGTTGCTAACCTATTAGGCATGGTCACGGCGAAGCAAGGATAACCTCGTTGTGACCTGGGATTGCAATCGACGAAATATTAGAAAGAGCATTAATCCCATTCGTTGTTTGTTGAGGCCCGTAGCGACAAAGTCATGCGGGATATCATACGAAGTCTCCGAAGCCGAGGAATACAAATGAACATTGAGTCCATCATTGATGCGGCGTGGAAAGATCAAGAGCACGTGGACGCGAATACCCAAGGAGACGTGCGAGTCGCGGTTGAGGAAGCCTTATCCAAACTGGACGACGGGACATTACGGGTAGCCGAAAAAATCGCTGATGGCTGGACGGTTAACGAGTGGTTAAAGAAAGCGGTCCTTCTAAGTTTCCGACTTAACCCTTTTCGAAAAATGGCAGGAGGCCCTGGGGACACAAACTGGTGGGATAAAGTAGCGCCAAAGTTTGAGGGTTGGGACGAAGATCAGTTCGAAAAGGCTGGGTTTCGTGCTGTTCCAACAGCGTATGTGCGCCATTCCGCCTATATCGCTCCGAACGTTGTCCTAATGCCTAGCTTCGTAAACCTCGGTGCCTACGTCGATACAGGCACCATGATAGACACCTGGGCAACGGTCGGTTCGTGTGCCCAAATAGGGAAAAATTGTCATATTTCAGGGGGTGCAGGTATCGGAGGCGTGCTAGAGCCTCTTCAGGCGGCACCGGTAATCGTCGAGGACGGCTGCTTTATTGGGGCCCGTTCCGAAGTCGTTGAGGGCGTCCTCGTCGAGGAAGGCGCGGTCTTGTCGATGGGGGTATTCATCGGCGCTACCACCAAAATCGTTGATCGGCACTCGGGCGAAATTTTCACCGGTCGCGTGCCACCATACTCCGTCGTAGTACCCGGCGCTCTACCACCTCCGCCTCACGAGGATGGAAATCCTAGGCCGAGCCTCTACTGCGCTGTAATTATAAAAACCGTCGACGCGCAGACACGTTCAAAAACAGCCATTAACGAGCTGCTTCGGGATTAGCAGTTCAAGCGGTGTCAAACACATCACACCCGCTCCATGATGTGAATCGAGAACGAGTAGGTGTTGCGTTCGTTAGCAATGAAATCCTCTTTCTCTACGGTTCGCCAACAGTCCCAATCGAAGACAGGGAAAAACGTATCCCCGTCAACTTCCGCATCGACCAACGTGCAGTAGAGACGATCTGCGCGATCCAGCGTCTCCCTATAGACCCGAGCACCCCCCACCACAAAGCACTCCTCGGCTGAATCAATTTCACATTGCGCGGCCGCTACAGACAGCGCGGAATCAAGATCCGCGACAACCGTGACATCGTCATTCAGATAACCCCCAGCCGAAAGCACGATATTCCTTCGTCCAGGAAGCGGGCGACCCACGGACAAGTATGTACGACGACCCATCACGACGGGGCTACCCCATGTCGTCCGTTTAAAAAAAGCAACGTCGTCTGACAGGTGCCATGGAAGCGCATTGGATCGACCGATAACCCGATTGTTGGACATCGCCCAGATAAGAGACAGTTGCACCGATTCGTTAGACCGCGATCGGGGCGCGGATACCTTTGTGCGAACGGTAATCCAGCAACTTAAAGTCTTCGTACGTAAATCCGAATATATCCTCTACGCTCTTATTTATTTCCATCTGAGGCAACGGCAGCGGAACTCGAGATAGCTGACGATCCGCTTGTTCAAGATGATTAAGATAGAGATGCGCGTCACCAAACGTATGAACAAAATCCCCGGGTTGAAGACCCGACACCTGCGCAACCATCATGGTTAATAGAGCGTAGGACGCGATGTTGAAGGGAACCCCGAGAAAGATATCGGCACTTCGCTGGTATAGCTGGCACGACAACTTACCGTCTGCGACGTAGAACTGAAAAAGGGTGTGGCATGGAGGCAAAGCCATTTCGTCCACCTCTGCGACATTCCACGCTGAAACAATCAGGCGTCTCGAGTCAGGATTTTGACGAATTCCCGAAACCACCCTCGCGATTTGATCGATGGTAGAACCATCCGGTGTGGGCCAAGAACGCCATTGCGAACCGTACACGGGGCCTAGATCTCCGTTTCCATCGGCCCATTCATCCCAAATATGAACGTCGTGCTCGTGAAGGTAAGCAACGTTGGTACTACCCTGCAGGAACCAAAGCAGCTCGTGGATGATGCCCTTCACAAACATCTTCTTGGTCGTCAAAAGCGGAAATCCTTCACCTAGATCGAAGCGCATTTGATGGCCAAAGACCGACCTGGTTCCCGTACCCGTGCGGTCGCTCCGTTCAACCCCTTGGTCTCTCACCCGGCGCATGAGCGCAAGATATTGCTTCATTTCCGGCGCAATCCTTCGAAATAATCTTGAGCAAATCCAGACAGCAACAAAATACCAAATGCAATCATCGGTAGCGACAACAACTGCCCCATCGTGAGCCAATCAAAAGCGACAAAACCGATAGCGGCATCGGGCTCACGAAACCACTCGATGACGAACCGAATCGTCCCGTAACCCGTCAGAAACATCCCGGAAATTAGACCGGGACGTCGCGCTCGAATGGAAAATAACCATACGATCATGAACAACAACACGCCTTCTCCGAACGCCTGATACAAGCTTGAAACATGTCGTAGCGCTCCATCCCACTGGCCGAAACACGTGAGATTAAGGTTGCTGACGGACGCACATGGAAAGTGAACACCGAGTAGGTTGTCGGTAACCCGTCCCGGTAACTCCGCGTTAATGAAATTGCCTATCCGTCCAAATCCCAGTCCAATCGGGACCAACGGCGCCGCAAAATCGGCGACAAGCCAAAAATGTCGCGAGGTCTTTCGAGCATACAACCAAAGTGCGGTGACAACGCCGAGCAGACCGCCGTGGAACGACATGCCGCCCTCCCACAACTTGAACAACCACAAGGGCTCTAACAGAAATTTGTCAAACGAATAGAAGAGCACAAAACCAAAACGCCCACCGACAATCGTACCGACCACCCCATAAAATATGAGGTCCGATACGTCTGTTTTTTCCCAACCGGAATCGTCTTTGCCTGCGCGCTGACTGCCCAATACATAACACGCAAGAAAGGCGAGCAAATACATAAGGCCATACCAACGAACGGCTAATGGTCCGATCTCGATCAAGATAGGCTCGATCAGAGGATAGTTCATAGTCTCCAAACACCAACTACACGCAACTGGTAGACTCCGCCTCTCTCAGGAGCACGGAACGAGGGACCGAGCCGCAGTGTGCCTTATCCTAATCGCGTACCGTATGGATCCGGCTCGACCACTCATTGTTGCCGCCAATCGGGACGAATACTACGCTCGCCCGGCGCTTGCTGCACACGCTTGGGACGATCATCAAAGTATCTTTGCGGGACGCGATGTTGAAGCCCATGGGACCTGGCTCGGTATTTCAAGTACCGGACGTTTCGCCGCGATCACGAATTGGACCCAGGATTTATCCGGCCCTCGTTTCCCAAGAAGTCGTGGCGATCTACCTGTTGAATTCCTTCTTGCGAAAGGCTCGCCGCATCAATACGCGTCCACGATAAAGGCGGATCAGTTTGCGGGATTTAACTTTATTGCGTTCGATGGTAGCGAGCTTGTCTACACGACCAATCGAACCGAAGAAACCAGAGCACTTCAACCTGGGGTTTATGGCTTAACCAATACCCACCTCGATGACCCTTGGCCAAAATCGACAAACGGTGTACGAGATTTAAGAGCCGTGCTACCCCATCCAACAGTGAACGATCTTATTGATCTCTTAACAATCGACAAATTTGGACCCCCAGGGTCAGTTTCACGGGGCAACAAGAACAAGGTCGAGCAAAAGAATTCGCCGAGCTTCATTTGCGGTGATGTATACGGCACCAGGGCAAGTACCGCCGTCGTACTCGAACACGAAAAGTTTCTGTTCTGCGAACAGACGTTCGAGTCGAGCGGGCTACCTACAAAACGCATCGAAGAAACAATCCAACTTGAGAATTCTTGACGTGGTATTCGTCCATTGGCCCATGCACTATCAAGCAGCGATCAAAAGAATCCACTACGACGTTGCGACAGTCCCGGACTTTGAGTATTAAGGGTATCAACATGGACTTATCTGGAAAAACCGCACTGGTAACGGGCGGGAGTCTAGGACTTGGCCGAGCAATGGCGTCTGCTTTTCACGCGGCCGGCGCGAACGTGGCATTACTCGCTCGTCGAGATGGTCCCCTGAAAGATGCCAAAGAAGAAATAGCACAAAACGGACCCGGCAAAGTCGATGCCTACCAATGTGACGTGACCAACGCAGCAGAAATTGTCACCGTACATAAACACGTCGTCGAAAGGATGGGTCCAGTCGACATTTTGGTGAATAACGCCGGGAAATCCGAGGCACATCCTTTCATGAGTATTACCGATGAGATTTGGCAAGGAGATCTCGACCTAAAACTCTTTGCTGCTGTACGTCTCGCCCGGCTCGTAATCCCTGACATGATCACCAAACGCTCGGGACGAATTATTAACGCTGTCTCTTATACACATCTGACGCTGCCGACGAATAGAGAGGTGTAGATCTCGGTGGTC
>CAXDSX010000132.1:0-6645 GCA_963992075.1 uncultured Pseudomonadales bacterium
CGGTGATACCGAGTCGTTCTAGGTTTCGCATGTACGGGATGAACGAACCGGCCAGCGCGGGCGAGACGGCGACGAGCCGAACGTGGAAGGGTTCCCGAGTTTGGTTGTGGACAAGCTTGCCGTTTTCCATCACCCAGCCCGCATCTTTCAATAGCGCTGAAGCTTTGATGAGATTTTCGCGATGCCAACCCTGGCCACCGTTAGGTGGTGGTCGATACGGTTCCGAGAAGACGCGGGCAGGAACGATATCGCGAATTGGCTCTAGGTACGCTAGTTCGCGTTCGTCTGGCAGTCCGCGAGACGCCAGTTCGGAACCGTGAAAGAAACTCTCGGCGGTATGGTAAAAATCGTAGTTGACCCAGTTCAGGTAAGGGAAATCAGAAACAAGCCAGAGCGCTTCGCGGACCCGAACATCTTGAAAACGTGGTTGATCCAGATTCCAGAATATGGGCCACCAGAGGCCCCAAGGTTTCTCCACCGGCAGCCATTGTTTACGGAATGCACCGGCTTCGGAGGGAGGGAATTTATAGGCGGTCTCCCAGAGTCTGGGTAAATTTTCTTCGTGTACGTCAATGACGTCGCCCTTAAGCGCTTCGGTTTGAACCTGGTCGTCACGAAAGTAGTCCCACTTTAATTCGTCGAAATTGTAGCGGCCTCGCATGACGGGCAGGTCCTTGCCCCAGTAGTCGTCAACACGTTCCCATCGGATAGAACGACCGATCCTGAAGTCTTTGATCCGATAGGGTCCCGAGCCGACGGGAGGATCCACCGTCGTTTTGGTGATATCCCGAGACTCCCAGTAGTGTTTAGCTAGGATCGGTTTTGAACCAATCCGCAGCGGTAACAGGGGATCGCCTCGATCGGATTCGCGGATGTTGAACCGAATTTCCCAGGGCCCGATGACTTCGAACGATTCGATGGGTTCGAGCGGCGTGGCGACAGTCGGCGACGCCACCGTCGTGAAAATGGTGTAGGAAAAGTGGACGTCATCGATGGTGATGGGTTTGTCGTCGTGCCAACGCGCATTCTTGCGGAGCTTGAAGGCAATCCAGGATCCATCGCTTGCGACGGCAATACCCTCCGCGAGGCGACCGTAGATTGTGGAGGGTTCATCCGCGGCTTGCGATACCAAGGCATCGTGTAACAAATTCCAATGAGGTGCTTCGACGCTTAGACCCGCGACCATTTGACCGCCTGGGACAGATAGAGGGTTGAAATTGTCCCAGCTCCCCATGGCTGGAATTCTCATTCGTCCCCCTTTAGGGGCCTCGGGGTTAGCGTAGTCGAAGTGTTCGAAATTGGCTGGATACTTGGGCGTCGATAAAAACGCATAGCCATGCTGATACTCGATCTCCGACGCGAGCGTAGACCCAGCAATAAGACACACTGCGTATAGAAGCGTCAGCCGCCCCAAGTCGCCTCTCCCCAAAGGTCCGGTCTGCCAATCTACCATATTCGTTCTGCTAGACTGATCGGTGGGAGGTGTGCGCATGGCATTTGATCTGGTCGTGAAAAACGGCATCGTCGTCGATGGTACGGGCGGTCCAAGATTTCATGCGGATATTGGCGTGAACGGGGGCAAAATCACGGCTATCGGTCGGCTAAGCGACAAAGCCCATCGAACCGTCGATGCGGAAGGTCATGTTGTTACCCCGGGCTTCATTGATGGCCATACCCATATGGACGCGCAAGTATTTTGGGACCCGCTTGGTTCGTGCTCGTGTTATCACGGCGTCACCAGCGTGGTCATGGGTAATTGCGGTTTTACGATCGCCCCTTGTGCCGAACGAGATGCTGGTTTTGTTTTCAAAAACCTCGAGCGTGCCGAAGACATTTCGCCGGACGCGATGCAAGCTGGAATAGAGTGGTCATGGGAAACCTTCCCCGAATTCCTTGACACCCTGGAGGCTTTGCCGAAGGGGATTAATTACGCGGGCTATATCGGCCATTCGGCGATACGCACTTACGTCATGGGTGAGCGCGCGTTTACCGATCAGGCGTCCGCGGACGAGTTGGTTCGCATGTGCGACATTGCGGAAGAAGGTGTGCGGGCGGGTGCGATCGGCTTTTCGACTTCACGAACGCCCAACCATGTGACGGCGGACGACTTACCGGTTGCGAGCCGCGTTGCCAATTGGGAGGAAGTCAGGGCCATTGTCTCGGCGGTGGGAAGAACTGGACGGGGATTGTTCGAAATTGCCGGTGAACAGGCTGGCCGGGATCCGGATCGACTCCGCGAATACCACGTCCGCCTACGTGACTTAGCTGTCGACACTGGTGTCGTGCAGACCTGGGGGATGTTTAGCTCCCGATTCGCACCGGATCATTGGCGACCGTACTTCGGGCTGTTGGAGGAAACCGCGTCGGCGGGTGGCCGCATGTTTGTGCAGGTCCATTCGCGTGCACTTAACACCATGCTTTCCTTCAAAACCCAGATGCCCTTTGATCGATGGGATTTATGGTCGGACGTTCGCGCCTTGCCCCTCGAAGACCAAAAATCTCGATTGCGAGATCCTGATCTTCGCAAGAAGCTGGTCGACATTGCCAATGGCGAGGTCCCGAGAAACCGGATTGTGGGTGTTGAAGCAAGACCGCCGGATTACGACCACCTGTACGTGATGGACTCGATGGTGGGGGAGCAGCGTCTGGTGAAAGATGTCGCTCGTGAACGTGATACGAACCCCGTTGAATTGATGATCGACTTGTCTTTAAAGACCGATTTCAACCAGTTTTTTTGTCAACCGGCGGCCAATGAAAACCAAGAACATGTGTTGGAGATGATGAAGCATCCTCGATCGGTGGTGACTTTTTCGGACTCGGGTGCTCACGTCTCGCAGATCATGGACAGCTCGTTACAAACGCATTTGTTGTCCCACTGGGTTCGTGAAAAGGAGGCGATGACGCTTGAGGAAGCGGTTCGAGAGCTGACTTGTGTGCCAGCAACGCATTGGGGGATGCACGACCGAGGTTTGATTCGAGAAGGTCTTAACGCTGACCTCGTGGTATTCGATCCGGAGACGGTGGCACCACGCATGCCCGAAGTGGTCAACGATTTGCCGTCTGGGGCAAAGCGATTAAAGCAGGTAGCTAGCGGGATTCGCCATAGCATCGTGAATGGAGAGGTCTTTCTGACTGATAACGAGCACACCGGCTCGACCTCGGGTCGACTGTTTCGGGGGCGGGTTAGCTAAAGCGAATAGGGGGGACTATGTCAGAAGCAGCGACTTTACGAGGGCGGCTTTCGCATCCGGTTATCGATGCGGACGGGCACTGGCTTGAAACGGGGCCCGTGGTTGTCGAGGCGTTGACGAAAATAGGAGGCGATGCCGCCCGCCGCGGCATTCAACTTAATGGTGAGCGTGTCCGTCGTTCGTTGAGCATGACGCCCGAAGAGAGACGTCACGAAAACGTGGCACAAGAGGCATTTTGGGGTGCGCCGACGAAGAATACGAAAGACCGTGCGACCGCTATGTTGCCGGCGCTTATGTACGAAAGGCTTGACGAATTTGGGATCGATTATGCAGTCCTCTTCCCCACGATGGGACTTGGCTTTCCGCGAATCGATGACACGGAAGCGCGTCGTGCGCTCTGCCGCGCCTTCAATGTCTATTGCGCGGAATTGTTTGAACCGTTCGGTGATCGGATGTCTCCTGTCGCTGTCATCCCGATGCACGACCCCGAAGAAGCTGTTGCCGAACTGGAGCACGCCGTTGGGGAACTTGGTTTAAAAGCGGTTACGATGAATAGCCTCATTGAACGCCCCGTGGGGCGGGTGGTTGAGGAGCGACCGGACGCAAGTGATTTAGCACGCTGGTTTGACGTGATTGGTCTAGATAGTGCACATGATTACGATCCGGTATGGCAGAAGTGTCGAGAGCTGGGCGTTTCCCCCACGTTCCATCGAGGTTCACGCGGCAAAGCCCTTCGCGTATCGCCCACTAACTTTTGTTACAACCATATCGGTCACTTTGCAGCCGCTTCCGAAGCCACGTGTAAAGCTCTGTTTTTGGGGGGCGTATCGCGGCGTTTTTCGGATCTAAATTACGGATTTCTCGAGGGTGGGGTTGGCTTTGCGTGTTTGCTGTATGCGGACCTAATCGGCCACTGGCAAATTCGAAATGGTGAAGCGCTTGAATACACGGATCCCGCCCAAATAGACCTGACGGAACTGACCGAGCTAGCGGAACGTTATGGTGGTCCAGAAATGATTGATGCTGTTCGCTCAGGGAAAGGTATCAGCACTCGAAATGGCGACGAAACAACAGGGGGTCTTGCGGAGTTGGATGATTATTCCGCTTGCGAAATCGAACAAGTCGAAGACATTAAATCCTTGTTTGTGGATCGCTTCTATTTCGGTTGCGAAGCTGATGATGCGACTAATGCATGGGCGTTCAATACCAAGAACAATCCGTTCGATGCTGAACTAAAGACCTTGTTTGGTTCCGACGTCGGCCACTTTGATGTGCAGGATATGGCAGGTGTTCTTCCTGAAGCATACGAACTGGTCGAAGATGAAAAGATCACGGATGGTGACTTCGCACATTTCGTGTTTGAAAACCCGGTAAGATTTTGGGGTGAGACCAACCCTAGATTCTTTGAAGGAACCCGAGTGGCAAGAGAAGCACAAGCACTGTTGGCAGCATCACCGGAAACTTCGACCTAAACCTGATCGTTCGATAGTTTCTAATCGAAGAAATCCGGCAAACCGCCTTTAACGAGTTATTAGAAGCGGCGAGCGCCTACTTCGTTGTTCAATACTCTACACTTTCCGAATTGAGTCAGTGTTTCGAGTGTGCCAATTTCGGAAATGCGTTTTCTCACCGTCCGGCTTTCAAGAGTTCGTCGATCGATATGGTAAGTTTTTTCGGAATCGGCTCGCCGAACCACAACCGCCGCTGAGGTTCTATCTGTTGGTAATCTGTCAATATTTCGATGGAAGTTCGGTTGATTGGCGTAGGTAACGGGGTATCCCGTTAATGAAGCGTCGCCGGCTTCCGAGTCTAATTGTATGAGAGCTAACCAGTCCGGGCTGCGATCTTCGTTCACGTATCGGCACTCTAAAGAAACGGGTTCTGCGACGAGACCCGTTGCTATGGCAATCGAGAAAATAATAAGCGAGGCTCGGCGAATTGGACGTATTCGAAATAAACCGTTGCTTGCTATCACTGCGTTAATTCCCCCATCAGCATTCGAGGGACCACAGAGATTGTTACGTCGGTCTCAGCGCCGAATCTTCTTCCCTTGAAAATCTCTACGGTAGCGATTCGGTCTGGTTTTTCGAAGACCATAATGATCGACTGCCCAACCGTTGAACTGCTCAGATTCCACCCACTTGCCGGGACGCTTTCGCGAAAAAACAACAATGTTTCTGCAGGCGATAGAGGATCATCAATGCCTATTCGCCCTCCCCAACCAATACCGCTGCCAAGAATTACGGATTCGCGATTGCGAATCTCAGAGTTCGGCGGTAGTGGGAGGTCTTCAATCAGTGCATTGATGATTAGTCTCGTGTCTTCAGCACTTATTGAGGGTCGCTGCGTCGATTGTTGAATCAACCCACAGCTCGATAAGACAAGCACCATGGCAACGATCAAACCAACGAACGATCCTCTTGCTGAGCTCAATTGAGTACCCTTTGGTAGGAGAAGTGGGTGCTATTTTACCACCAACAGCCATGATAGCTGTATACCTATACAGCAGGCAGTGGCTCTTCTTCGAATCCTCGATACTTCCGTAGAAGTAAGTGGCGCGCCCGCAGGGACTCGAACCCCGAACCCCCAGGTTCGAAGCCTGGTGCTCTATCCAATTGAGCTACGGGCGCAGCCATTCGAATTATAGCTGGACGGAGATGGAGTTTTGGTATGGTGGTTGTTGATCTTGATTACGCAAGGAATGAGAAGTGACTGACCTACCGTTGAAGGATGTCGTGGTTCTCGACATGGGCCAAATATACAACGGGCCATACTGTGGCTATTTGTTAGCCATGTCGGGTGCGAGAGTCATTAAGATCGAGGCACCGGGGGGTGAAGGGATGCGGGGTCGCTCAAGTGACGTGAGCTCGAGCTACCCTTTCTGCATGTTGAACGGCAACAAAGAGACCATCACATTGAATCTGAAGTCGGATCGAGGGCGTAACTTGTTAAAAGAACTAGTCACGCATGCGGACGTGTTAATCGAGAATTTTGCGCCGGGAACAATGGAACGCAATCAGGTTGGCAGTGAAACCCTGACGGCGTTGAATCCCCGTCTAATTTATGCGGCGGCAACGGGTTACGGTCAAGGCGGACCCCACCGAGATTATCTGGCGATGGATGTGACGGTCCAGGCGATGACCGGGGTGGTCGCGATCACGGGTAACGAAGGCGAACCACCGCTCAAGTCCGGCCCCGCGCTATGCGACATCCTTGGTGGGGTGCATCTTTACGGTGCGATCACCACGGCGTTATTTCGACGCGAACGGTCCGGTCACGGTGCGGTTCTCGACGTCGCGATGCAGGATGCGGTATTTCCGACGCTATGTTCAGCGCTTGGAGCGTATTACCTCGCGGGAGGTAATCCACCTAGGACAGGCAATCACCACCAAGCGCTTGCCGTCGCTCCGTACAACGTCTATGCGACAAACGATGGGCACGTGGCCATTATCTG
>CAXDSX010000133.1:0-6639 GCA_963992075.1 uncultured Pseudomonadales bacterium
TGATACGGCGACCACCGAGATCTACACCTCTCTATTCGTCGGCAGCGTCAGATGTGTATAAGAGACAGGTCCCATGACGGTTCGCGACTCGCCGTGGCATCCATCGCGAAGATCAGACGGGCCGAACTTGTTTTCGACACGGCCTGGTCGCGGGCCTGAACAAGAAAGTTGTTTACAGAGGCCTTGATTGATGGCGGTTTTGGCATTGATTTCCAGACCGGACAATCCAAGTGGTCGAGTGATTTTTGTTACTCGGCTATGATGACACGTAACGCGTCAAGGGTCGTAGTCATATAGTTGGAAGTGGACAAGGAAGAGACCAATCGTTGGCTCGAAGAGCTTAAGTCAGAGCATCGCGATCTCGACGATGTCATCGATTACCTGATTGACACACGTCATCCCAACACAATGAGAATTCAAAGGCTAAAAAAGCGAAAACTTAAGTTGAAAGATATGATTGATCGACTCGAAAGCGGATTGATCCCGGACTTAGATGCCTGAATCGTTTTTAACCGTTGCCATATCCTCCCGAGCACTTTTCGACCTAGATGAAAGTAATTTGGTGTTCGAAGAGCACGGTCTGGAAGCATATCGACGTTACCAAATTCAACGCGAGGATGAAGTATTGGACCCGGGGGATGCCTACCAATTTGTTAAAAAACTCTTGAATATCAACAGCTTAACGATTTACCCCCGTGTGGAAGTAATCCTGCTTTCTAGAAATTCAGCCGATACGGGCCTGCGGATATTTAATTCGATTCGTTCTCACGAGTTGGAAATCACTCGTGCCGCATTTAGTGGGGGTTTTAGCCCCTACCGGTACGTACGGGCGTTCAATTGCGACCTGTTTCTTTCGACGCATTCGCAGGACGTGCGTGATGCTATCGATAACGATCTAGCGGCCGCCACCCTCATCGGAGGTGTGTCGTCGAGCATCCACCATGAGGACCTCCGGATAGCTTTTGATGGTGATGCTGTATTGTTTTCGGATGAGGCCGAACGCGTGTATAGGAATGATGGATTGGGGGCTTTTTCGGAAAGCGAAGTATCAGCGGCCGATGAACCTCTAGCCGGAGGCCCCTTTAAGCCGTTCCTTAAAGGTCTCCATCGATTGCAGGGTGAGTTTGACGAGGCGACCTGCCCAATTCGGACCGCGCTGGTCACAGCTCGTGCCGCCCCGGCTCACGAGCGGGTCATCAAGACCTTGCGCGCGTGGGACGTTCGTTTGGATGAAAGCCTGTTTCTTGGCGGGCGCGAAAAAACTGATTTTCTTCGGGCATTTGGCGCCGACGTGTTCTTTGACGATCAGATAGACAATTGTGACTTAGCGAGTAGTGCGGTGCCGTCCGGTCACGTGCCGCACGGGATTACTAACGAAACCACTTGATATTTCGATTGGAAATAAAGAGTATCTAATATATCCACTGTGGTTATAAAGAAGGGGGCTGATGAAACTTCAGCAATTCCGGTATATCTGGGAAGTTGCGCATCATGACCTGAATGTATCGGCGACGGCCCAAAGTCTGTATACGTCGCAACCCGGAATCAGTAAGCAGATCCGTCTTCTCGAAGACGAATTGGGCGTGGAGGTCTTTGAACGCAGCGGCAAGCACTTGACCAGAATTACGCCGGCCGGAGAACAAATCGTTGCCGTCGCCGGAGAAATTCTGCAGAAGGTCGAAAATGTCAAGCGAGTGGCCGAAGACTATAGCGACGAGCGTCAGGGAAGTCTTTCCATCGCGACTACCCACACGCAAGCGCGCTACGCATTGCCCGAGGTCATACGATCATTTAGGGCAGAGTATCCGGACGTTGTTCTGCACATACAACAAGGTACGCCTCATCAAATCGCGGAATTGGCCTCGAACGGGGAAGTTGACTTTGCTATTGCCACGGAAGCTATGGAACATTTCACGGATCTTGTGATGATGCCGTGTTACAAATGGAACCGTTCTATTGTTGTCCCAGAGGGACATCATTTAGCCGAAAAAGAGGCACTGACGCTTGAAGACGTAGCGGCAGAGCCCCTCGTGACCTACGTTTTTGGGTTTACCGGTAGATCCGGGCTCGACGACGCGTTTGAAGCTGGCGGTCATGTACCCAATGTCGTTTTTACGGCGACCGACACGGACGTGATCAAAACCTATGTCCGTCTCGGATTTGGGGTCGGAATCATTGCTTCGATGGCTTTTGATCGGGACGATGACGCGGATCTGGTGTCGCGAGACGCCAGTCATTTATTTTCAGATAGCGTTACACATATTGGCTGCCGCAAAGGCACTTTTTTGCGTAAGTTCATGCTCGATTTCATCGAACGATTTGCCCCCCATTTGACCCCCGATGTGGTGAACGACGCCTTTTCCACTACCAGCAGGCATGAGCGGGAGGCGCGGTTCAGCCACATTCCACTTCCCGTGAAGTGACTTTTATTGAGGCCGGATAAATGGAGTTCCGGGTTGGCAGCGGTGCTTTCGTGAAATGTGTTCTGGGACCTGTTGAAAACCGGATTCGACTTTAGGTCTGTGGGTGTCTTTCGATGACTTTTATAGGTCGCACATCAACCGTTTGTGGGTGTAGACCACACTCTTTGTCTTGTTCGTCTTCCCACCACCAACGTCCTTCTCTTTCATGCTGGAAGCGTGTTACAGGGCGGGTGCAGGGTTCGCAGCCGATTGACGCAAAGCCCTGGTCATGAAGGGGGTTGTAGGGAACGTGTTTCGTTTGAATGTATTGCCAGACGTCAGTGGACGTCCACGACGCCAACGGATTGAATTTAGTGATGGGGTGATTGGGTGTCGAAAAGGCGACGTCTTGTTGTTCTTGTGGAAGTTCAGTTCGTGTAACGTTTTGATCACGGCGCTGCCCTGTGATCCATGCGTCCAGGCACAGTAGCTTTCTCTTTAACGGTTCTATTTTACGAATGGAGCAGCATTCGTGATGACCGTCTTGATAAAAACTAAAGAGCCCTTTTTCTTTTACGAGCTGCCCTAGTTTGATTGAGTCGGGAGACAACAAATCGATCGAAATACCGTAATGTTCCCGAACTTGGTCAATGTAACGATAGGTCTCGGGATGTAGTCTCCCGGTATCGATACTGAAAACCGATACCTTATTCCCAACCAATTGACTCGCCATTTCAATCAAGACGACGTCCTCGGCGCCACTAAACGAAATCGAAATCTGATTAGGCCCATAGCGTTGAAATGATTCCGAGAGAACCTCCATGGCCGAGACTTCCAGGTGGCCCTCTATTGGGTTCTTGCTGATCGATACCATTGGCTTCTTGCCGGCGTGAACGCGTGGGCGTGATTGGAACGTGAATCTAGCAGCTGCCTCTTTGCCACAAAAATAATTCTTCGTCATATGCTTACACCCCGTCTTTGGATGACGGGTCCAATAATCGTGTCCTCTAGGCGTGTGGCCTATGCTCCCGTAAGATACGCGCCCCCTTGGAGACGTCTCATTGAACGTACTATGTCTTGATTTAGAAGGTGTTCTCATTCCCGAGATATGGGAAGTGATTGCTGAGGTAACCGAGATAGAAGAGTTATTGCTTACCACTCGAGACGTGGTTGATTACGATGAACTGATGATTCGTCGCTTGTCGGCGCTGAAACAACATAGCGTTAATTTCAGCACCATTCGCGAAGCAATTGAGAAGATCGAGCCTTTGGACGGAGCTGTTTCATTCCTGGACGAGATGCGCGGTCGTTTTCAGTTGGCGATCCTTTCCGACACGTTTTATGAGCTCGCCTTGCCGTTGATGAAGAAACTAAGCAATCCATTTCTTCTATGTCACCGAATGACCATCGTTGAAGATCGTATCGTTGGGTATCAACTGCGCCAGAATGACCCCAAGACAGAAGCGGTTCGATCGCTGCAATCGTTAAATCTACGGGTGTTGGCCGCGGGTGATTCTTTTAACGACATTGGTATGCTGAAACAGGCAGATAAAGGCTTTTTCTTCAATGCTCCGGCTTCGATATCGGATCGCTTTCCAGCAATTGAGACGGTATCGACGTACGCTGAGCTGAAAGACGGCCTGAGTCAGTTCAGTGACTGAGGAGGTCCAGGCTGTGTCGACTGCGGGCAAGAGATTTCGGGACGCGCTTACCCAGGAGCAACCACTACAGATTGTTGGTGCGATTAATGCGTACGCGGCTTTGATGGCGGAGCAAGTCGGATTTCGGTGTTTGTACCTTTCCGGCGGCGGCGTGGCAGCTGCGTCGTATGGCCTACCCGATTTGGGTATTACCTCGATGCAGGACGTGATCACCGATGCGGTGCGAATTACAGCTGCAACCGACACCCCTTTGCTCGTTGATATTGATACGGGTTGGGGCGGCGCATTTAATATCGCAAGGACGATACGGGAAATGGAAAGTGCTGGAGTGGGCGCAGTCCACATTGAAGATCAAGTCGCACAGAAACGTTGTGGTCACCGGCCGAATAAGGCGATCGTCCCGGCACAAGAGATGTGCGATCGAATCAAAGCGGCGGTCGATGCGAAAACCGATCCGTCCTTTATGGTGATGGCGCGTACCGATGCGCTTGCCGTTGACGGTTTCGATGCAGTGTTGGATCGAACGCAAGCGTACGCGGAGGCAGGTGCCGATGCGATATTTGCGGAGGCGATGACGGACGTTTCGATGTATGGAGAAATTGTGGATCTCGTGGGTGTTCCCGTACTCGCAAACCTCACGGAATTTGGCGCAACGCCCTTGTATAGTGTCGATGAGCTTCGTCGGGTTGGCGTGCACATGGCGTTGTACCCGCTGTCGGCATTTCGAGCAATGAGCCTTGCAGCATTGAGCGTCTACGAGGAAATTAGATCCAAGGGGACTCAACGGGAGGTGGTCGCAGCCATGCAGACTCGCGATCAGCTATACGAAATCCTTGGCTATCACGCATTTGAGCAGAAGCTCGACGAGTTATTTAGTGGGGGCACGGACGATGGTGGACAAGAAACTTAGCGGCGCAGGCTTACGAGGTCAGTCGGCGGGCGAGACGGCGCTTTGCACAGTCGGGAAGACGGGCACAGGGTTGACGTACCGCGGTTACGATATCTCGGAGCTTGCTGAGCACGCGACATTTGAAGAGGTTGCCTACTTGATCCTATACGGCGATTTGCCGAATCAAGCGACTCTTGATACCTACCGTAAAAAGTTGAAGACGCTCCGCGGATTACCTGAAGAGCTCAAGGAGGTCCTTGAGCGGATCCCTTCGAATACCCACCCAATGGATGTGATGCGCACCGGATGTTCGATGCTAGGCAATCTTGAACCGGAGACGGATTTCGACCAACAGAATGAAGTTGCCGATCGGTTATTGGGCGTCTTGCCGTCGATAATTAATTATTGGTATCGCTTTAGCCACGATGGCGTGCGCATCGATGTAGAAACCGACGCGGATTCAATTGCCGCGCATTTTCTCGAAACCTTATTTGGGGATGCGTCGAATGAGACGTTTTGTCGGGTCATGGACGTGTCTTTGATTCTCTACGCAGAGCATGAATTCAATGCGTCCACGTTCACGGGGCGAGTCTGCGCGTCGACGTTATCCGACATGTATTCGTGCATCACTGGCGCGATTGGATCATTGCGAGGGCCCCTCCATGGTGGCGCGAACGAAGCGGCGATGGCCCTTATTGACCAATACGAAACGCCAGAACAAGCGGAACGCGGTGTTCGAGAAATGCTCGAACGTAAAGAGGTCATTATGGGCTTTGGGCATGCCGTTTATCGCACCTCGGATCCAAGAAATACGGTGATTAAGGAGTGGGCGGAGAAACTCGCCGAAGTCGTTGAGGACGAGCGTTATTACGCCGTTTCCTGCGCTGTCGAGAAAGTGATGTGGGATGAGAAAGAGCTGTTCGCCAATGCCGACTTCTTTCACGCGTCGGCCTACCACTTCATGGGTATTCCGACAAAACTATTCACCCCCATTTTCGTGTGTTCTAGGCTCTCGGGCTGGGCCGCTCACGTCATGGAGCAACGGTCAAATAATCGAATTATTCGACCCAGTGCCGATTACGTTGGTCCCGAGCCAAGAACATTGCCTCTAATAGGCAATCGTTGAGTCTATCCACCGTTTGTATGAGCGCAAATTCTGAAGTCAATATCCGACCTGATCCTGACAGAGAGTTGGTCGAAATTGCAGATTACGTAAAGGATTACGTGATCGATAGCCCGGAAGCTCGCGAAACCGCAAGGAACTGTTTGATGGATACCCTTGGGTGCGGGTTTCTTGCGCAGACGTTCTCTGAGTGTTTAAAGCATTTGGGACCCTTGGTGCCCGGTACGGAAGTTCCCAATGGCGCTCGTGTTCCTGGAACCTCATTTGAGCTCGATCCCGTGAAGGCTGCTTGGGATATCGGTTGCATGATTCGATGGCTGGATTTTAATGACACTTGGCTGGCCGCCGAATGGGGTCATCCATCCGACAACCTTGGTGCTATTTTGGCGGTTGCGGATTACGTGAGTCGAAATGCTCTAGCGTCGGGTGGAGCACCATTGCGCATGAAGGACGTCATTGATGCAATGGTCAAAGCCCATGAGATTCAAGGTTGTTTGGCCTTAGAAAATAGCTTCAACCGCGTGGGTTTGGACCATGTCCTTGTCGTTCCTGTCTCTTATACAC
>CAXDSX010000134.1:0-6624 GCA_963992075.1 uncultured Pseudomonadales bacterium
CACCGAGATCTACACCTCTCTATTCGTCGGCAGCGTCAGATGTGTATAAGAGACAGGTTGAGCGCTTCCTATCCGTGGCCGCACGGCGCGACTCGCGAATAACAAGGACGGTTTCAATTGCTTTCGGCTTCACAACCACCGATTCCCGAGAACTCGGTGCCCACTCCCACTCCAGCATCGCGACGACAAAGACATGGAGGAGAAGCGCACCAACAATCGGCAGACCGTAATCCCTTAATTTTCCCACGGTTAGACTTGCGGCGGATCGGTGATGAGCCCGACGCTCTCGGCTCCCGACCTCTGCAGCACGGTCATTATCTCGATCACCTCCGCATACGTTAGGTCTGAATCCGCACGAATATAAACGGGGACGTCCGGCCGTGCTGCAATAACACGCGAGGCTTGATCTTCCAACGAAAAGATCGTGACGCGATTGGCTTCCTCGTCCATGTTGCGCATACCCACGTTAATGAATATCGCTCCGTCTCGACGAACGCTGACTATGAACGGGTCGTCTTGGTCGTTAGACATAGGATCGGAAGGTTTCTGAGGGAGATTGACCTCGACCCCTTGAGTCAAGATTGGTGCGGTGACCATAAAAATCACGAGCAACACCAACATCACGTCGATATATGGCACCACGTTGATCTCGGACATCGGTTTACGACGAGTCGCCATACTTCAGGGTTTTTCCGCGTGCGAGTGACGGAACAAGATAGAGGTGAGCTCATCAGCAAAAGCCTCGTAACGTTTCATCAGCACCTCAACTCGCGCCGAAAAACGGTTGTAGCCGATCACAGCAGGTATGGCGGCGAACAAACCCATCGCCGTTGCGATAAGTGCTTCCGATATTCCAGGCGCGACCGACGCGAGCGTCGCTTGACTCATGTTGGCAAGACTCCGAAACGAATTCATGATGCCCCACACCGTTCCAAATAGGCCGACATACGGACTCGTAGAACCGACGGTGGCAAGGAACGCAAGGTGCTTTTCCAGTCTTTCCTCCTCCCGGGAAACTTCAACTCGCATGACCCGCTGCACGCCCTGCATGATCGAATCGGGGTCGGTATTGGGTTGCTCGGAGAGTCTTTGAAATTCCGTGAAGCCTGCAATAAACACCGTTTCAATTCCGGTGAGTGATGAATCATCCTGCAAATCTCTATGTAACTCGCGCAGATCAATTCCGCTCCAGAAGTAGTCTTCGAATTCATTGAGCTCTAACTGAATCCGGTCAAGCGCTCTCCATCTCTGAAAAATCATCACCCACGAGGCTACCGATACGGCCGCAAGCAAGGCCATGATGATTTGCACCAGCAAACTCGCGTTTGCTACAAGTGCGTATATCGAGAGGGGTTCCGACATCCGTTAAATCTTATATTTCAAGTTCGTTTTGACTGGATCCACCACCCGGGACCGGAGGGGGCGTCAACGAAAAATGGTGGTAAGCGCGTTCGGTTGCAACCCGACCTCTCGGCGTACGCATCATGTAGCCTTGCTGGATGAGGTAGGGTTCGACGACATCTTCGATCGTATCCCGTTCTTCTCCAATCGCGGCGGCTAATGAATCGAGACCAACAGGGCCACCCGAAAACTTTTCAAGAATGGTGAGCAGAAGTTTTCGATCCATAACGTCGATACCTTCCTGATCGACGTTGAGGAGATCGAGCGCTGAGTCCGCCGTTTCGGCCGACACGGATCCATCTGCCCGCACTTCGGCGTAATCCCTGACACGACGTAACAATCGATTGGCCACTCGAGGCGTCCCACGGGCTCGCCGTGCAATCTCCACCGCGCCTTCGCTATCAACCTTGACATCGAGTCGTTGTCCGGAACGCGTCACAATTTCCGTTAATTCCTCTACCGCATAAAACTCCAGTCGCTGGACAATGCCAAATCGATCTCTCAACGGCGAGGTCAGTAGACCCGCACGGGTCGTTGCTCCAATCAGAGTAAAGGGCTTCAGCGTATACGGTATCGACCGAGCTGCTGGTCCTTCACCGATCACGATATCGATGCGGTAATCCTCCATCGCTGGGTAAAGTATCTCTTCGACCGATGGAGACAACCGATGTATTTCGTCGATGAAAAGAACGTCATTCTCTTCAAGATTGCTAAGGAGAGCCACCAACTCGCCTGCCTTTTCAATCACAGGCCCAGACGTGGTCTTCAACCCCACCTGCATTTCGTTGGCAACGATGTAGGCAAGAGTCGTCTTGCCGAGTCCCGGTGGGCCAAATATCAACGTGTGATCTAGCGGCTCAGCTCTTTTACGCGCCGCTTCGACAAAAATCTGCATCTGTTCTTTAACTGAATTCTGCCCGATAAAGTCTTCTATCATCTGCGGTCGCAATGCTCGATCAAACGCTCTATCTTCCGTGCCGCTCTGCCCAGAAGTGATGCGATCCGGTTTGATGCTCATGCGTTCGTCATCATCCGTTGTAATGCCAAACGGATAAGTTCTTCGACGGGTTCGCCCACGGTGTAGACGTTGTCAATTGCACGGGCAGCGTCGAGAGGTCGATACCCAAGCGAAACTAAGGCCAGCTCAGCTTCTCGTGCCGTTGATTCTTTGTTAGTGGCCAACCGAGCCACGCCGACGGGCAGTGTATCCAGCCGATCCTTGAGTTCCATCAGCAAACGTTCAGCGGTCTTTTTACCCACGCCGGGGACGCGCGTCATCGCGGCCACGTCCTGATTCGCCACGGACGCCGCAAATTCCTCCGGAGTAAGAGAAGACAGCAACGTCAATCCCAGTTTTGGTCCGATACCATTAACTCTGATCAGGGCTCGGAATAGTTCCCGCTCTGCTAAGGAAGCAAAACCGTACAACGCGTGGGTGTCGTCTCGGACGACGAGGTGAGTGTAGACGTCTACATCACCCTCGTGACCTGCGACCATCGCCAAGGTTGCGCCCGTTACTTCTGCCTCGTAGGCGACGCCTTGTATGTCGATAATTAGAACGTTATCGCTAATATTGACGACGCGTCCTCGCAAGCGACTGATCATGGCTCTCCTTGCTCTCGTTGCCACCGAGTATTGACATGACAGATAGCCACTGCAAGCGCATCGGATGCATCCGTCGATGGGATGCCCTGTAATTCGAGCAAAGCTTGAACCATGTGTTGGACCTGGCCTTTCGTCGCACGGCCGCTACCGACCACGGATTGTTTAATACGACGCGCGGCATATTCGTTCACGCCAAGATCGTTCGTCACGGCCGCGGCAATGGCGGCGCCTCGGGCTTGTCCCAGTTTCAAGGCGGACATGGGATTACGCGCCACAAATACTTCTTCAATCGCAAACTCATCGGGTCGATATCGGTTTATAAGTTCGTCGATGCCCTGAAAAATGTCCTTGAGCCGTGAGGGAAAATCGGGCCCAGTTGTTTCGATACAGCCACTGGCGACATAAGTTGGCGACCCTTCCTCAATCCGCACGATGCCATATCCAGTCACGCGAGATCCTGGGTCAATCCCCAAAACAAGAATCATAGGGCCAACACAGAATCGGGAAAGTCACCGTTCGAATATACGTTTTGAACGTCGTCAAGGTCCTCGAGAACATCAATGAGAAGCAGAACCTTTTCCGCCGTGTCCGCATTGCACTCATTGGTACTCGACGGAACCATCGCCACTTCCGCATGACCCGGTTCGATGTTTCGAGCCCGAAATGCGTCCACCACACTGCCGAAACTCTCGAACGTCGTAACCACCGTCAACGCGCCTTCGTCGTCACCGTCGACGTCTTCTGCACCGACCTCAAGAGCGATATCCATAACCTCGTCTTCATCTGCTCCCGGCGCAAAGCTAATCAGACCGCGGCGATCGAACAAATAGGCAACGGAACCATCGGTTCCTAGGTTCCCGCCGTGCTTCGTAAACGCATGTCGAACTTCAGCGACTGTACGGTTCTTGTTGTCGGTCATGGCTTCAACGAGGATTGCCACTCCGCCGGGCCCATAGCCTTCGTAGACGAGCTCTTCGACATCGTTTCCGTCTTGGTCACGCGCTCCTCTCGAGACCGCTTTGTCAATCGTATCCCTCGGCATATTGACCGATAACGCTTTATCGACCGCAGCACGTAGGCGCGGATTGTCATCGACAGACGATCCGCCAAGTCGAGCAGCGACCGTGACTTCACGAATAACTTTCGTCCACACTTTGGCACGCTTGGCGTCTTGGCGTGCCTTTCGGTGTTTGATGTTGGCCCACTTTGAATGTCCAGCCACGCTTTCTGGTCCCTATTCGCCGCGTATTCGGATCCCGAGCTCGCGAAGTTGGAGCTCATCTACGGAGCTCGGCGCCGACATCAAGAGGCACGAAGCGGTTTGTGTTTTCGGAAATGCAATCACATCGCGAATCGATTCCGTGCCGCTCATGAGCATGATTAATCGATCAAGACCCAGGGCTATTCCACCATGTGGCGGACAACCGTACTGAAGAGCCTCCAAAAGAAATCCAAATTTGTCGCCGCCCTCTTGACCAATGCCTAATGCTTCGAATACCGCAATCTGTGTAGCTTCGTCATGGATTCGAATAGACCCACCGCCCAATTCATACCCGTTCATGACAACGTCGTATGCCCTTGCACGCGCCGCTCCGGGATTTGACTGAAACTCGCCTAGGTCGCATGTTGGCTGCGTAAAAGGATGATGCTCCGGCACTAACGCCCCGTCAGGCGTTTCTTGGAACATTGGCCAATCGACTACCCAACACGGTCGATACCCATCCGACAAGAGGTCCATATCAGCTGCTAACCGATTGCGAAGAGCGCCCATGGAATCGTTCACAATCTGCACACGATCGGCCCCAAAAAACACGATGTCTCCCGTTTCGGCGCCAACTCTCTCCAGCAAACTCAAGATCACGTCCTCGGATAAGAATTTGAGTATCGGCGACTGGACGCCATCGATACCGCCCTGTGCGTCGTTAATCTTTACGTACGCAAGACCCTTAGCTCGATACTGGCTGACAAAGTCAGCGTAGTCGTCGATCTGCTTGCGAGACAGCATTTCATTGGCCTGAGGTACGCGTAGCGCGACAACTCGGCCATGCGGATCGTTGGCTGGACCATTGAACACTTTGAATTCAACGTCGAGCATCAGATCATCGACGTCGGTCAGCTCCAATGGGTTACGTAGATCAGGGCGATCGGATCCGAATCGCCGCATTGCCTCGGCGTGGGTGATGACGGGGAACGTGCCCAAATCGACCGCTAGCACCTCGGAAAAAAGCCCTGACAGCATTTCTTCGGTCAACCGCATCATCTCAGCCTCATCAATAAATGACGCTTCAATATCAATTTGCGTAAATTCCGGCTGGCGATCATGCCGCAAATCTTCGTCACGGTAGCAACGGGCAATCTGATAGTACTTGTCCATCGCGGACATCATGAGCAATTGCTTAAACAGTTGAGGTGACTGAGGTAGAGCAAAAAATTCGCCCGCATGGGTGCGACTTGGGACAAGGTAATCCCGAGCCCCCTCCGGCGTTGCTCTGGTCAATGTCGGGGTTTCGATCTCCCAATAGCCTTCCGACTCGAGAAACCGTCGCACGTAACTCGTGACCGCTGAGCGAAGACGCAATCGTTCCTGCATCTCAGGTCGACGTAAATCAACGTATCGGTATCGAAGCCGCACGTCTTCGCCGGCCGACGAATATTCATCCAACTGAAACGGCGGCGTCGCGGATGCGTTGAGGATTTCCAAGGTAGACCCGAGAACCTCCACCTCACCCGTTTTCATGTCCGGATTAATCGTTCCCTCGGGCCTCGCGCGCACACGCCCTCGCGCGCGCAAAACGAACTCGTTACGAACCGTGTCTGCGACGGCAAAGCTGTCCTCGGTGTCAGGATCGTAGACCACCTGAGCAATACCGGTGCGGTCACGGATGTCGAGAAAAATAACTCCACCATGATCGCGACGTTTGTGAACCCACCCCGTGAGCTCAACCTCCTCGCCAAGGAAGTTCGAATTCAGTTCACCGCAATAATGGGTGCGCATCCCGGAAACCTGGCCTGTTAGTTGGAATTTGGGCGCGCGCAGCCTAACACAGGCCCGCGACTAATCGGAGCTAGAGGAGCCTGAGCTTGTGTTTTTTGAGGACGACCCCTTGGGCTCTGAGGAGGCTTTAGGTTCTGGTTTCTTAGTTGAATCCGAGGGCTTGTCCGATTTTCCGGTCTCTTTCGGGACATTGCCCTTCGCAGCATCTCCCGCCACGTCAGATTTGGTGGAACCCGCTTCGTCCGACTTGTCCAATCCGCCTTTCTTTTCTTCCCCAGCGATATTTTTCTTTTCGCCCGATTTGAAGTCCGTTTCGTACCAGCCGGCACCCTTGAGTCGAAAGGCAGCCACCGAAACGAGTTTTTTTAGATCCGGTTTACCACACTCCGGACAATCCAAAAGCGGATCCTCGCTAATCCGCTGTATCGTCTCGAACTGATGCTCACACGAAACACACGCATACTCGTATATGGGCACCCAGAAATCTCCTAACCAATCTCAGGCGGCCAGCAAGAATATAGAAATTCCCGATCAAAAACATTCCGATCAAGAACTGTCTCTTATACACATCTCCGAGCCCACGAGACCGAGGCTGATCTCGTATGCCGTCTTCTGCTTGAAAA
>CAXDSX010000135.1:0-6509 GCA_963992075.1 uncultured Pseudomonadales bacterium
GAATGGAACTCTGATGCGTAGGGGGTGTGATAGAACTGCCACCACTCCGCAGACCGCTTCATGCCCGGCGCATCCGGGCGATAAGCCGGCGTTAGGTCTTCACGTCGAGCACCCCTATCCAACGCCCAACGCAGATGATGACCGCTAACCCGTGCACCATGATCCATTGCCAACTCGATGTGATCGAAGCCGTAGTAATCATCGGGATCGTCCAGACCCGCCTCAAGAAACCGCTCGAAGTTCTCGATCTCATCCCAACCTGCCGGATACGAAGTTTCTACAGCAGCACGTCCTCGAAACGGATTCATCGAATTACGACTTGAGCCGTGTTGTAAGTGCGATTTACCGATGAGCCCTGTCCGGTAGTTCTTGCGACGAAACTGACGCACGAACGTGTTTGCCCCCCAGTCCAGGGATCGATCGTTAAAGATCACTCCATGAGCCGTCGGCATGCGCCCTGTCATGATGCTCGAACGATTGGGCATACAAACCGGGTTGGCAACCCAAGCGTTCTCAAACACCGTACCTGCCGTAGCGATACGATCCAGGTTCGGTGTGCGAACCACGCGATTTCCCATAAACCCCGCATGGTCGGCACGTTGTTGGTCCGTGATCACGAATAGAATATTGGGTTGTGCCATCATTCCACACCGTTGTTCGAATACGACCATAGCATGGCGGCGATCCGCTTGATGGTTGATTCAACAGTGAAAATTCGCTCCGCTCGCGACAAGGCAAAACGATTGAACAAGATGCGTGGTTTTGCCATTCTCGGTAATTACCCGACCGTGTGGAGAGGCTAATGGGCCAAACCGTCGCAATCGATCGTCAAGAATTTAGTTTCGATGAACTCATGACCGACGATGCGTTCGAAGAACCTTTGGCAACAAATGAAATCCGTTGCCATGGCGGCTATATCGATGGCGAATACGTCTCGCCGCGCGGCGCAGTGCGACGTCCCGCCATTCGCAATTGGCGTAATCGCCTCAGCGCGGCAGATCATCCATTAATCACGATCCCCGAAAAGTACGTCCCCCCAAACTATCCAAACTACAAGCAGGCCAAATATCTTCTCCAGGAAGGCGTCGTTGAACCCGTCACCCGAGCCCTGACGACCATTGCAATCGTCGAAGGCTTTGGTGCTCGCATCCGTGAAGTCTCGGTTCCCGATTTCGATGCGGAGATTGAGGAATCGGTCGAGGGGACCGCGCTCGCGCACTTAACGGGTGGCCTTTTCGAAGCTCACGCCAGGGATGAGGCTGGCCATCGTGACCAAGGCGGGCATAAGCAGATGTGGGAAGCGGCAAGGGATGTCGGTCTCGATAAACCGGAGATACCCGACGATGTGCTGTTGCGGCTGATGTCGGGCGGTTCGCCCCAGACCCGTAAAAGGCTATACCCGGAACTTTCGGAACGCATGGAATCCATGCTGCTCATGATGACCAATGTGCTGGTCATCGAAACGTTCGCCGAAGACACCTTTAACTGGGCGAAAAAACTTCTCGGGGACCCTGAAGTAAGTGCTGATCCCCAACGTGCCGCGCATCTTGTCGACTGCATCGCTCGGGACGAGATACCGCACGTCGACTATCTTACCGTTGCTCTTTCGGAACTGCGCGCGCGCACTCTGATTGGAGCCGACGGCAAGACTACGCTTTCAGGCGCCGATGTGATCGATGGCGTGTTCCGACGCCAGTTACGCGGGATGGCGACCGTTCGGCCGCAGCAAAGCCGGGAACGTAGTCAAGCCGACATCCACCAGGCCGTATCTGACAAACACCGAGCAAGTTCGATTGCCCGCCAATTTGAGGGACTCGATTCCGGCTGGTCGTTCCCTCACCGTGACGATGAGGAACTCGACGTTCTACTGAAAAGCGCGTGAACGCCGAAGCGAACTCGAGCGTTTCAGCATTTGCATCCGCATCGCTCGCGGAACGCGCCTACCGGTCGACTCAAATTTCTTGGACCGGTTTGCGTGTCTGGCTTCACTACCAGGTCCTCAGCTGGTGGGACAAATTATGCGGACGCGACCCGGACACACGTGACCTCCACGCGGTTCATCAAAAGAACGCAGACCTTATTTTCCGCACAGCCGTGACGCTAAGGGGCATGCTCGTCAAAATGTGCCAGGTTATCGGCACTCGTTCCGACATATTTCCCCGTGAATACGTGTCGGTGTTATCGCAATGCCAGGATCGCCTACCGGCCCGCGAATTCGAGTCCATTCGGCGAGTCGTCGAAGAAGACCTTGGCAAGCCTATCGAATCCGTTTTTGCCGAGTTCGAAACCGAGCCCGTCGCCGCTGCATCCCTAGCCCAAGTGCACCGAGCTCAGTTGGTAACGGGCGAAAACGTCGCCGTCAAAGTGCAATACCCCGACATCGAGCACATTATGCACACGGATCTAACCGCATCGCGTCGTATCGCGGCGTTATACGCGAGATTCTCAGACAACCCCATTGACTTCCTACCACTGCTCGATGAATTACAAACCCATCTTCGGATGGAGCTCGATTTTCGCCGTGAGGTACAAAGCGCGGATCGCGTTCGAGATTTCTTTGCTAATGATCAAGACGTGCGGGTACCTAGGGTCTTCGAAGCGTTTTCGACGCGACGAATCATCACCATGGAATTTGTGGCGGGCGCCAAACCCAACGACCTCACCGAACTTCACGCCGCGGGCATCGATACCCAAGGCTTCATGCTCCGTTTGATGCGTATTTTCAACCGCATGATCCTTGCACACGGTTTTTTCCACGCCGATCCTCATCCTGGAAATATCTTCGTCACGGCGGACGAAAGAGGCAAGCCGGTATTTACGCTCCTCGATTTCGGCCTTTCTAAACAGCTGCCTCGGGGCTTCGGCATGGGTTTATTCGAACTCATGTTTTCGATGATGACCTTCAACGAATCCGCCATGCTGCGTGCGTTTCGCGAGCTAGGATTCGAGACGCGCAAAGGTGACGACGACACCCTCCTCTACATTGCCAGACGCATGATCTCGCGTTCAGACACCGGTTCGTTTCAGGGTGAGTTTACCGAAGACATGACCGACGAAATGTTTGACGCGGTTCGCGAAAGCCCCATCGTCACGGTCCCCACGGATTTCGTCTTGGTTGCTCGCGCATTCTCGCTGCTTTCAGGGATAGGTCACGCCATCGGCCAGCGCGGCAACGCCCTTGATGCCATGAGCTGAGCGACATCAAAAACAACTCGGCGAGAGCGCCACTATACGCAATGGACATCGGAACTTATTGATGAAAACCGAAACAACGCTGCAGGCTGATTACCTGGTGATTGGTAGCGGTGGCATGGGCATGGCATTTTGCGATGTCCTGCTAACCGAGACAGATGCAGACATCCTGATCGTAGACAAGCACCATCAACCAGGTGGCCACTGGAACGACGCCTACCCGTTTGTCCGACTACATCAACCGTCAGCATTTTATGGCGTCAACTCCAAAAAACTGGGCAACAACACGGTAGACGCCACCGGCTGGAATAAGGGTTTGTACGAATTAGCCACCAACGATGAGGTTTGTGGCTATTTCGATCAGGTGATGTGCCGTCAGTTTTTGTCGTCGGGCAGAGTGCAATATTTCCCGAGCTGTGAGTACCAGGGAAACGGGGCATTCACCTCCCTAGTGTCAGAAGAAAAATATTCGGTTTCCTTTAAAAAAGAGGTTGATTCGACTTACATGAACGTTGTGGTGCCGTCCAAACGCACCCCTCCATTTGCTTTAGATGGTGACGTGCACTGCGCGCCGCCCAATGATCTGCCTTCTCTTAGCCAGAAATACGAGCGTTTCGTGATCGTGGGCGCGGGTAAAACTGCAATGGACGCTGCCCTTTTTCTTCTGAAAAACGAGGTCGCTGCAGAACGCATCGCCTGGATCATGCCACGGGATTCGTGGATCCTTGATCGCGCACAGATTCAACCCACTCTCGAGTCCATAGGAACGACCCTTGCATCGCAACTGGTCCCAGGAGCCGAGTCCAAGAGCATCGACGACCTTTTTACCAACGTATCGGGGGCAGGCGGCCTATTGCGAATCGACGACACCGTAAAACCCACCATGTATCGATGTGCGACCGTCACGAAGGCCGAACTCGAACAGCTCAAACGCATCAAAAACATTGTACGAATGGGCCGGGTGAAATCGATAGATGAAAAGGAAATCACAATGGAAGAAGGCACTGTGCCTACCGACCAGCGTACGCTACACATCGACTGCGCTGGCGATGGTTTAGCAAAAAGACCGGCCGTACCCATATTCGAGAACAAGAAGATTACGCTCCAATCCGTCAGGACCTGTCAGCAAGTATTTTCAGCCGCCTTCATCGGCCATGTTGAGGCGAGCTACCAAAAGGATGATGAAAAAAACGACCTCTGCAAGGTCGTGCCTCACCCAAACACCGACATCGATTTTCTTCGAAATAACCTGGCCGATTCAATTAATCAGGATAGGTGGGCAAAGGAGCCGGAACTCCAGCGATGGCTCCAACATTGCAGGCTC
The DNA here is from genome assembly GCA_963992075.1 of uncultured Pseudomonadales bacterium. Lineage (GTDB taxonomy): Bacteria > Pseudomonadota > Gammaproteobacteria > Pseudomonadales > Azotimanducaceae > UBA11889. The sequence goes on from CAXDSX010000135.1 coordinate 4,517, forward strand.
GACTTTACCAGTCATGTTCTCAATTCGAACCCATCGCTAAAGATTCTGGCATTCCTGAGCAAGTTGCCTTTCCTGCCGATCCCAAACCGAATTAGTGCCGTGCAAGAAAAAGCGACTCAAAATATCAAAAGATTACTGGACGAACTCGATTCATAAGCAAGGCACCGAATTCAACCCATCTCGTGCCTGCTTAACATAGGCTATTGGTTACGACCTGACGCTCGTCAACCGTCACTTCCGTACGTACCTGGCTCCTAACGCAAACGCTCGATCAGTTGGTCTTCGTCTGGAAATTCACCCGTTTCATGCTTGGAGTACACCAAGTCACCATCGATCACCACATCGAAGATGCCACCGGCCCCTTCGATAAGGAACGCATCCGCGTTAAAGGCGTCTTTTAATTTAGCCGCCAAACTGACGGCTTTGGGTTTATACGATCACTGCACGCAATAAGTGATGGTGATATCCATTCTCGCAATCTCCGCTAATCAAGGAGTCCGCGCATCATAACCGATGCAAGAGCGCGTCGTAGTTTCCTTTCCCCGTCGAATACGGCCGAGTAATCACCGAACGAACTCACCGGATGGAATAAACTCGGCGGTTATGCAATCAAAGTCTCGCAAGATCTGGATCGATGGTGACGCCTGCCCCAAAAACGTCAAAGACATTCTATTTCGCGCCGCCCAACGCGTTGGCGTCGAATTGTTGTTGGTTGCCAATCAGTTTGTTCCTGTCCCGAAATCGCCTTTACTCAGATCCATTCAAGTCGCGTCGGGCATAGACGTCGCCGATAACTACATTGTTGAACACGTGTCGCCCAACGACCTGGTCGTCACCGCTGACATTCCGTTAGCGGCACTGGTTGTGGGAAAAAATGCGACCGCCCTCAATCCCCGCGGAACGCTCTACGACAAGGAGACTGTCGGTGCGCACCTAGCTCGGCGCAATCTCATGGACCAACTGCGGTCCTCCGGTGCCGTCACCGGCGGGCCGGACGCGTTCAACAAAGTCGATCAGCAAACGTTCGCCAATGCCCTGGATCGTTGGCTGGCAAAGAAAAATTGAGCTACCTCCGGATACTCGCCAATCGTCTTCGGCTCGGATCCTTCATCGAAACGACGCGACCCGAGCCCAGCCTTGATCAGGCCTGAGCCCAGGCAACTACCGTCGTGTCACGCTCTGCTCTGAGTACTTACTCAGTGAACGGGCCCGATATCTCGTAGGTGACGCCGTCAGCGGAGTCGCCTGTCGAACCGCGTTGTGAACTGACATAGAGCCGCGTCATATCGGACGTGAACGCTGGTCCCGTCATTTCCGAACTGCTATGCCCGATAATACGACAGATCGGCACGACGTAATCATTAGCGATCGCAACCAACTCCATGTTGCCACCGTCTTCGGCGATGATGACATCGCCCTGTGGGCTCATCTCAAGATTATCAAGACCGGATGCCAGTCCACCGTTCAAATCCGTCGTCTGGTCATAAATAATCGTCATCGTTTCGTTATCAATATCGTATTGATAGACACGGTTATCGTTCTTGGTCGTGAAATACATCGACCGATCGTGATAATCGAGACCTTCCCCGCCATTAAACGACGTGGCCGGTCCGTACTGGTAGCGCGTATGGACGCCATTCGACATCTCGGGGTCATCAATCGCACCCCAGGTGACGTTGTTGTCGCCATCGACCACGGCGGCTTCTAACGTTCCAGCGCTCAAATCGGAGCGCGCAATCGTTGTCGCCGTTAACCCCGCATCAAAGCTGATATCTGAGCTTGCGGTTTGGTTCTGATGCACCTCGACGGCAAGCACGTTTTTGCCCGACGTGGTGGCGACCAGTTCGGCGTCAAAGCTGACATCCGAACTTGTGGCACTCACCTGGTGCACTTCAACCGCCAACACGTTTTCGGACGTCGTTGTCCTTGACGCGATGAACTCAGGATCAAAACTCACGTCCGAACTACCGGCGCTGCTTTGATGCACCGACAC
>CAXDSX010000136.1:0-6504 GCA_963992075.1 uncultured Pseudomonadales bacterium
CCTTCATATTGTCCAACACCGGCACGTTAAACGCGTTCAGAGTGAGCGATACGAGGCAGTAGTAGCCCACCACGCTGACGAGTTCAATCATGCCTTCCTCGCCCCATTGCGAAATCGCCTGCGCGTAGGTTGCATTCGTGAGGCGATGGGAGTCCATGAGCTCAGTGGCTACTGACCAAGCAACCGACTGGGCTCCATGTAAATCCGGATCCCGGCCCTCGCGAATGTCATCAATGGCAGACGAGTCGACTCCGGCGTCCCGAGCAAGGCGTGCGTGTGCGGCAAACTCAAACTTTGCCTGGTGGTGTGCACCGACCACACAAATGGCTACTTCTTTGACATCCTCCGCGATCGAGGTATCGAAGCGTGCGACCCCGCCCAAGGCTTGTATCGCCATACCGACGCGTGGAGCCCTGACCCAAACCCCAAACGGGCCAACCAAACCGCTCGGGGCTCCACCACCACGAGGCCCGCCGTTGATTGCATTGAGGACCGCTAGCTGGTCTTCCGTTAACTGGTCTAACGCAAGGGATTGAAGTCGCGACATGGTAAAACTCCATTGGTGTTACTGAATTAGCGGGGTCACAAACACGATCGGCAACGAAACTTAGAGCCCAGATCCGTCAACTGAGACCCACATGGCCACCTCTCCCGACGAACCGACCAAGTTCTATCAGAAGGACGGACTCGACAACGGGCGTTTTCCTCAATTACTGTTTTTTCGCAAGGCTCGTGTAAATCCTGTTGACAAAGCCGAGCGATGCGGACTCCTCACCGTACCGATCGGTGTAGTCGGCGGTCGGGTTACTCGCCAATACATCCTCTAGCGATTTACCCCCGTCCATCAACTCTTTCACCCGATCACGCACCGTCGTCAACATCGCAATGTAGTCGGCGAGCGCTTTGGCATCGGTTATTTCGCCATGCCCCGGAATGACGACCGCTCCCGGCTCAAGTTGATCCAGTGTCTGTTGGCAAAACGCAATCATCCCGTCAATATCGCCGCCACTATCCGCGTCAATAAAGGGGTAGCCCGCGTTGTTGAACACGTCGCCTAGATGCACTGCATTATGGTTCCGAAAAAATACCGCAACGTCACCGGTCGTGTGCGCTGGACCAAAATGCATCAGGTCGATTCGCTCGCCGTTGTAGTGGAACCTCATCCCGTCATCAAAGGTGATAGTAGGTAGCGCATCGGCCGGATAGGGTTCCTGTCCATAACGGGCAAGAACCAAATTAATCACGCCTCCCGCGGCCATATCGACGCGCGCGTTCGACTGCGCGACGATCGTTGTTCCTGCCGGGCCGAGCGCTAAGTTTCCCTGGGCATGATCAAAGTGCCAATGGGAGTTGATGGTGTAATCAATTCGAGGACTTTCGGACCTCACCCCACCTGCCCCCTCCAGAGCCGCAATCGCCTCATTAATCTTGTCCATCATCTCCGGGAACTGATTGTCAACGATCATGACACCGTCCTCGCCGACGGAAACGGCAATGTTGCCGCCAACGCCGAACAGAACGAAGAGACCATCACCGACCTTTTCACTCCTTATTTCGGTAGCTTCAAAATCCCAACCGAACATGGGCATTAGCTCGTCGAGCGTTAATGCCTCATCGTCAGCAAGGCAGCCTATCCCCCAACAACCCAACAGCACCGTCAAGAAATATTTATTCATAACGCCTCCCCAGAACCGTTTAAACCCATTGTCCATTGCCCAGCCCTATGGGCAAAACTGAAAGGTTTCTCTTTGGGAGTCAAGGCTCACAAAAGCACACTTCTGGATGGTGCATAATCGCCCAAGATCCAACGCATTGATCATCACTCAACTCAACCACGCAGTAGCCTCGTAGTTTAAGACCCCAACATCATGAAATTAGGCTTGATAGCTGACACCCATATCCCTGGCACCACTAAAACGCTGTGGCCCCAGATCATCGACGCATTTAGTGATGTCGACGAAATCTTACACGCCGGCGATTTGTGGACGGTGGATGTGATTGACGAACTTACCCAGCTCGCACCAACCCATGTCGCTACCGGAAACGGCGACCTTGAGCTAACCGATGAGCGATTGAAAGAGACCTGGCAGCTTCAATTTGACGATGTAGCGGTGGGTCTAGTGCACGAATTTCCAACCGCACGGAGGCGTCCCGCCGATTACCTAATGCGTCGCCGAGACAAACTGTTTCAAGCACCTTTGCCAAACGTCGTCATTTACGGACACACGCACTACGACGAAATTCACTTGGTTGGCGAATTAATGTGCGTGAACCCTGGTTCACCCACGCTTCCGAGGAATCAAGATCTTCGCTACGGCACCCTCGGTTTCCTCGAAATTGAGGGTTGTCGCGCAACCGCCACAATCAACCAGATCACCGACAACGGAATAGAGACGGTCCAAGAAGAAACGATTGAGTTCGTCTAACATGTAGTGTGCACGTTATATCTTGCTTAACCTAATACCGCCGCCATTGAACTACAAACGGTGTGGCAAGATCCTGAATTCAATCCAAACGTCAGAGCGTTTTATTACCTCCGAGTGCTGGAAAATCCTACCTGCCGCTGGTCGACGTGGGATGCTATTCGAGCTGGAACGGCCCCGAGACCCGACTTAGCAACGACCATTCAAGAACGAGCGTGGTCCTCTCCGATTTGGATCGTGCCGCATTGATCTGAACCTTCAACGATGGCCAACGACGCGTCGTTCTTCGGATTTTCACTGCTGACCAACGAGCCGAAAGTTGCAGCGAGCGTCGCTCGAACACACATAGATAGGATCTATGGCGAGTGCCGAATAGATGCCCGAGTACCGGCGGCCAGAGGGCCTGTCTTCAAGATCCTGCTACGACGAGGACGCGGGTCGAACCGACTAATCGTCATGTTGCTTCTCGTCTGCGATCTAACGATCATACGCCGCCCCGTGTCGTGCAGATGTCCATGATGAAGTTCGTCGTTGCGTCAATACTTTTGGTATCGGCGTCCGTGCTTGCCGCGCCGCAAGGAGAGGCGACGAGGCTCGTTCAAGCCCCCCAGCTCGATGGTCTGGTGGCGGCCGATGTCGCTTGGGCTGATGTCACGGCAATGACAGGCTTTACACAAGTACAACCCCAAGAGGGTGCGCCGGCATCGCAGCGAACTGAAGTCTTTATGGGGTTCACGGATGACACGCTTTATCTCGGCATCATCTGCTACGACGATGAGCCGGACCAGATTATTGTCTCGAATAGTCAACGGGACGCTGGGCTCGAGGACGAAGATAGCGTTCGGTTTGTGATCGATAGCTTTCGCAGCGAGCAAAGCGGTTTTGTATTCGGGACCAACCCCGCGGGGCTCGAGTTTGACGGTCAAATCGTTAATACGGGGGCGACCAACTTCCGCAACAAAGGCATCAACACGAATTGGGACACAACCTGGGAGGTCGCCACGCAGGTTGGCGATTTTGGCTGGAGTGCCGAGTTCGCCATTCCGTTCAAGTCTTTACGTTACGCTGGTGAGGACGTTCAAACTTGGAACGCCAATTTCGAGCGAACGATCCGGCGCAACAACGAAACCGTTTATTGGGCTCCGATCCCGATGCAATATGGGCTCAATCGACTCACCCTTGCGGGCTCCGTGCAAGGCATCGAGACGCCAGCGCAGCGGAACTTGAAGATCACACCGTACGGCTTAGGCAAATCCTCCCGCGGGGGGTCTTTGGCCGAAACGGAAGATGGCGGTGATGTCGGTTTCGACATCAAGTATTCCGTGACGCCAAGCGTCACGCTAGACCTCACATACAACACCGACTTTGCGCAAGTCGAGGTCGATGATCAACAGGTCAATCTCGATCGCTTTAGCCTCTTTTTTCGTGAGAAAAGGCCCTTTTTCTTAGAAAACGCAGGGATTTTCGAAGTCGGTGTGCCTCGCGAGCTGTCGTTGTTCTTTAGTCGCCGCATCGGAATCGGCCCCGGCGGGCGGCAAATTCCAATCAACGCGGGTGTTCGGCTGTCAGGCAAGGTCGCTGGCGTCAACAACCTCGGATTCCTGTACATGCAGACGGACGAAGTAGGCGGAGTGGCACCAAGAACCGATTTTACGGTGGCGCGCTTCAGTCGCGAGCTCCGCAACCGCTCTTCAATTGGCGCACTGGTGGTTAACCGCGATGATGACCTGACCGACAACCAAACGTACGCGGTGGACGGTCAGTGGGGTGTGGGCGAAAACACCACATATACAGCTTTCTTTTCCCAGACCGAAACTGAAGGCGTCGACGAAGATGATCATGCGTTCCACCTATCCGGTGCCTACAACGGTGAGATTTGGTCGTACAACCTGAGCTATAGCCAGGTTGGTGTCGGCTTCAATCCGGAAGTGGGGTTCCTTGCCCGTAGGGACTATCGGAGAGTTAGTACGAGGATCGGGAAACGTATCCGCTATGGGAAAGACAGTAGCATTCTGCAATTGCGGCCTCACGCAAGCTACAACAGTTATTGGAACTTCGACGGATACCACGAATCGAGCCGGCTGCACCTTGACCAAGTCATCGAATGGAAAAACGGTGCGATGCTGAGTATGGCCGTAGACTTCTTTCATGAAGGAGTGTTGCAGGCATTTGAAATCATCGACGGGGTGGTCGTACCGAAGGATGAGTTCGATCACGAAGAGTTTCGCGTTTTCGCCAGCACGGACCAGAGTGCCGTATTGGGCTTTGGCCTCGAAGCGCGAGCTGGCGGCTTTTTTGGCGGTAACCGGGTATCTGCGAAACCGTCTGTTACCTACAGACTCGGCGAGACGTTCAACGCGAAATTAAGCGTGGACCATAACGATGTCGACCTTCCCGGCGGCGATTTCAAGGTCAATCTCACCCAATTGAAGCTGAGCTATTTCTTCACGCCGAAGATGTCTCTGCAGGGGTTTGTGCAACACAATGATCGCCATGAGCTCTTGTCGACCAACCTCCGATTCTCCTGGTTGCGCTCCGCGAATTCCGGGCTGTATGTGGTCTATAACGAAACCGACGACAACTTCAATTTTCCGGGCCGCCCAAGGCGCGAGTTCATGATCAAATACAGCCACATTTTCGACATCATGTAGCTAGACTGGGGCCCCATCGACATGGGTCGTATGCCGCACCACTAGTCGCAATAGTCGACGGTTCGCATGAGCAATCCAGAGCGCCTAGGCAGTCGCCGGATTGGGTATGTGTTGGCGGCGCGCCCAAAGCCAACGCCATGGACGAATTTCGGCAGATGTCCGAACGGACGGCGATGCCGACCGAGTTCCGCTCAATGCCGCTACGGTGAGGAACGGCACAAACCCAACAATCGCTCTGATGATCGAAATGGTGGGGGGGATGGGGAACGATTTCCGCGTAACCGTATAACCGCTGGACCCATCGATAGGTTAGCCGGGGATCAGGCAGACTGCTCCGAAACCCGTTCTCCCCCTCGGATCGGTAACGATGACCCCGCACGAACGGCTCGTCGATTCCAATCCCAAGCGATGGTCCCCATCACCACGTTGGTGAGGGCTGTGGCAGCAAATATCCCAGGGTAACCCCACATCCAATTCGCCAGAATGGCGATGGGAACGTACATAACAAAGGTCCGTAACAACGCGATAATCAACGGCGGTGCGGGTCGACCCAGAGCATTGAAGCAGGTACTGGCAACCTGCATCACACCCATGAATCCAATGGAAAGAGGCACGATCAGAAAAAACGTTCGGGCGACGGCACCGACGGTCTCGTTGTCATCAATCAGTCGGACAAAGTAGTCGCCCCCCAGAAATAACACGACGAACGTCACCAGTCCCCAAGCAAGACAAAAACGAATACTCAACGAGAGCGCTTGTCGCGCCCGTTCGAAATGACCTGCGCCCCAATTTTGCCCGACGAACGGGCCAACGGACGAGGAAGCGCCCCAGAGAACCATGTGCACCATGGTTTCTACGCGCATGGCCACGTTGTAGCCCGCGACGACTTCATGCCCGTGCGCGGCCAGGAGTCGAGTGATAATGAGCATGGACACTGGCTGAATGAGCCCGCTCGCCGTGGCGGGTCCACCGACATGAACAATCGCCACGAACGATTGCCAGAATCCTTTCAACGAGCGGCGAATCATGCGTGCCCGGACCAGCAGTGCAAGGTAAATACTTACACTAAACACACGGGACAGTACGTACGCCCAGGCGGCGCCGGCGATACCCAATGCCGGGAGGCCAAACCACCCAAAGATAAGCACCGGCCCAAAGGCCATCTGCAGGATCGAACCCGTGGTCATGACGATTCCTGGGCTAGCCGCACGACCCGCTGCTCTCAGCAACGTCGATCCGACCATGGAGAGCATGAATAGTGGGAACCCCAACATGTATACCGTCAGATAATCGGCCGCCATCTCACGAACTTGACCCCTCGCGCCAAGCGCCGTAATCACGTCTTCCGCATACCAGAAACCTGTCTCTTATACACATCTGACGCTGCCGACGAATAGAGAGGTGTAGATCTCGGTGGTCGCCGTATCATT
>CAXDSX010000137.1:0-6433 GCA_963992075.1 uncultured Pseudomonadales bacterium
TGATACGGCGACCACCGAGATCTACACCTCTCTATTCGTCGGCAGCGTCAGATGTGTATAAGAGACAGGGGCTATAGCACGCCAAACATCCTTGCGACTTAGCGAGTGCTTCCCCAACGTCTGCACGATTCTCGGTCGCTTCGATCAATGCTCTGTCTCCGTCGATCGCAGAAAGACTATTAAGGACTCCATGTCGCTTTCGGACAGGTCATACGAAAGCATGACGGGCGCGAAACCATCTACCAGCTTGACCGACGGGTTAACAATCGACTCGCGTACGTATGCCTCATCGACCGTGACGATGGATCCATCTATAAGCGTCTCGGAACGGCCCCAGAGCCCCTGCCAGGTCGGACCTACTATTTCACTACCATCCAAGGAATGACACGCCAGGCACCCGTTCATCTCGGCGACCGCTCGACCGGCTGCAACGTCCTGACTCGACAACTTAATTGCTGCGATCGTCTCGGCGTAGGTCGGCTGAGCCTGCAACCAGGTCTGGTATTCATCGGGGCTATCTACGTACACCTTTCCTCGCATGAGGTAATGACTTGAACCGCAGTATTCAGCACAAAGAATCTCGAATTCGCCGAGTTTTGTCGGTGTGAACCAGAAATAAGTCACCATTCCCGGTACCAAATCCATTTTTACCCGAAATTCCGGCACAAAAAAATCGTGCAGTACGTCTTTTGATCGCAACAGCGCTTTCACCGGTACGCCCACCGGAATATGAATCTCGTTGGACTCGATGAGCACGTCATCCAATCCGCTCGGGTCCTCGTCGTTGAGACCAAACGGATTCCGCGTACTAACACTGCGAATGTCAGTGGTTCCCAATTGCCCATCGGCTCCCGGTAAACGATAACGCCAACGCCACTGTTCGCCGAACACTTCCATTTCTGAGGCTTCGGCTGGAACTCGAATAAATTCGTCCCATACGAACAACCCCGGCCCTAACATGGCAATAACACCTGCCGTTGTAACAACGGTTAACCAGAGCTCCAGTCGCGCGTTTTCGGGCTCGAATCGTGCTTTTGACCCTTGCCGAAACCGATACTTGTACACCGAAAATGCAAGAAATAGTCCCACCGCGATGAAGACCACCCCGCATACCCAAAACGTGAGGAGGACCGTGTCGTCAATGCTTCCCCAATTCGACGCGACTTCGCCAAACCACCACGGGGTCAAAAAACCGAAGGCCACGGAACCGACCACCACGACAAGCAGAGCGCCGGCTACCCACATGACGCTGTGTCCAATTTCAACATGTTTTTGGTCCGGCGAAGGGAGGCTTGGTTACCCCAATCAAAATTCGGTCCGTTCAAGGCCATGCCAATTATTCATCAAGGCCTCGATCAACGCACGTGTTGAGGAGAGGTAATGTGGTGTCAAACCTCTGCCAAACGACATCGCAACAAACAGATCTAACCTTGTCATTGAATTGAAACACCAGTCCTTTATGGTAGGCAATTGGCAAGCCGTCGTGTTTTATACGTGATAATCGTTTCGCCCCTCAATTCGAGCCGACCCTCAACGACCATTTCCTATGACCAGTCCCGTTAGAGTATTCGCGGAATTCCTCGGCACGCTCTTCTTGCTAACCACCGTGGTGGGATCTGGGGTTATGGCCGAAGCTCTCGCCGGCGGCAATACCGCGCTCGCGCTCCTCGGTAATACGCTCGCCACGGGTGCGATGCTGGCCGTTCTGATTACCATTTTCGGTCCTTTATCCGGAGCCCATTTCAATCCCGCCGTCACCCTTGCGTTCGCAATTCGCAACGAAATTTCCCGAGGGGAAGCTTCCATTTTCATCGTCGTTCAGATACTGGGTGGTGTCCTAGGGACTTGGTTGGCCCATGCGATGTTTGAAATCGACTGGCTTCAATTCTCAACGCATGCACGAACTGGCCCCGCGCAATGGCTCGCCGAAGTGGTAGCCACGTTCGGCCTCGTCATGACGATTCTTGGGACACTTCGTGCGCGACCATCAGCCGTTGCACCCATGGTCGGGTTGTATATCGCGGCAGCTTATTGGTTTACCGCGTCCACCTCTTTTGCAAATCCAGCGGTTACGATTGCTCGCTCCTTAACCGACACGTTTTCCGGTATCGCGCCCGAGCACGCACCCGCGTTTATTGCGGCGCAGTTGGTGGGAGCAGCATTGGCGACATGGACTTTCCGCTTCATCGATAAGCGCCTTGCTGCAGAGGAAGATCCTCAGGGTCGCCCCTAGGTCGAAGGTATCCCCCGTCGTGGATCACCCCCTCGCCATCGCTGTTCAAATTCTTCAGTCGTGTTGACCCTTGGGTAAGGAATCTTCGGTATAGGCTCACCCAGTGCTTCGCACAACGGTTCCCATCCCTCAGCCGGATCAAACACGATTAGACGGTCCTTCGGAACCTCCCGATAGATCCGGTTGATATGCTGCTGATAGGCAGCGAGCACCATCGCCTTATCGTCTAGATTGCCACCAAACGTACCGTCCACAATAATGACCTTGGCCATTTCAACTCTTTCGCGACGCGTTGGTTCGTCAGCCAGCAGTCCTTCCTTCATGGCTTTGAAAATCGTATTTGAAGCGCTTCGATACCAGCTCTCGGCATCCCTTGTCGTCAGGATCAGCTTTGCCTCGGGGTAATAACTCATGAGACGTGGCCAGAAAGCCACCGACGGCCAATCCACCGTCGCTCGATAGCCATGAAAAATAATTTCCCAAGGATCATCGCCATTCCACGCGTTGATCCACAACGGCGAGTGCTCGGGATGTGAAACCACTTCCGACATGTGGTAACAGTCGGCATACCCTAGAGCCTCCAGGGCTTGCTTTAGCGACAACGTCCCGGTCCGCCCATAACCGACTCCGATGATGTCCAGCGCCATATCAAAAGCTCCTACCGATTCCAGCTATTGGTTCACCATCCGTCGCCACGAGGATTGGGGGTTGGTGAATCATCGTTCAGCGTTGTGTCTTACGGGCACTTTGAGGAGACGAAAAAGCGGGATTGTTCTCGACGAAAGGCGACGCTGGTATACAGCGTAGTTCGGGTACACAGCCAGCGCACTTCTCCACGCCGCAGTGTACTCGGAACCCGTCAATTCGGTTACCTCGTACCGGTCTCGCCTACCTCCAACCAAACAACTCACCCGGCGACTTGCTCTTAAGTTTTTACACCATGCCGGTTCTCGTTCCGACCCTCCGTTCGATCCGACGAGAATTAGGCCGTCCTTGGTGTCGACGTATAACAGCGGGACCCTCCGCAATGCGTGGCTCAGAGCCCCAAAGACTTCAAGAAGCAGCATAGGAATCACGAACGAAAGGCGTATACGACCGCCAGACCATCTCATTAGTGGTCCGTCGATTGCTGACGCAAAAACCTTGAGGAAACGACTAACCCGCGGGTTTTTAAGCACGCCAAGCAATATTTTGGGTACTTTCAACGACGTCATCCTGCGGAACTCAACCAGTAGAATAAAGCGTCCACGGTCAAACGCTCAATGTAGTTTCGGCGACTGCTCTCTTCCCATAGACCACTGACTCACGAAACAAAGCTCGATGCTGTTGTGACTTTTTCGAGCATGCGCTTATCATGCGCCGAGTCCAGGTTTTGAATTACCCGCCCACATGAAGCGAATACTGAGAGTAGGTTTTGTAACGTCGGTACTCGCCTTCCCAATAGCAGGCGCGGACAAACTAGAAGAGATTATCGTCCGTGCAGAAGCTTCCGTCGTCACCGCGACCAAAACGGCCGGCAGCGGCTCTGCCGTAAACGCTGAAACATTGAAACTGGTGCGCGCCAACCATATCCATGAAGCGCTGGTCCGGATCCCCGGTGTGTGGGTATCCCGAGGTTCTGGACAGGAACACCTAACCGCTATTCGATCCGGCGTCCTCACAGGACCAGGCGCTTGCGGCGGGTTCCTATTCTTGGAAGACGGCATCCCGATCAGACCCGCCGGGTTCTGCAACGTTAACAACCTCTTCGAGATCAACAGCGAACAAGCGTCAGCGCTCGAAGTGGTCCGAGGACCAGCGAGCGCACGTTTTGGGGGTAACGCGTTGCACGGCGTCATTAACTCGATTTCTTTCACTCGCAACGAATCGACCCGAGCCTCGGTAGAGATCGGTCCCTACCAGTATCTGCAAGGTCGTTTCGCCTCGGGGTCGGATCGCTTTCAGTTCAACGCACACGGGAGTCGAAGCGACGGTTACCGCGATGACACCGGTTACGACCAGTACAAAGTCACGACCAACCTATCGACCAGTCAAGGGAATTGGAAAGCCGTTCATACACTTTCTGCAACACGCCTGAACCAAGAAACGGGAGGTTATGTAAAAGGCGAGCTTGCGTACAAAGACTCGACCGTTCGACGTACCAACCCCAACCCCGAAGCTTATCGCGACGCAACGTCAATCAGAGTAGCGAGCCATTGGAATCTGGAACAAGCCGCTCGCGAGTGGTCGGTGGCTCCCTATGTACGTCAGTCGGATATGGAATTTCGGCAACATTTCCTTCCCGGAAAGCCGTTAGAGAAAAATGATCAAACCAGTCTCGGTGTCATCACCCGCGTGAAGGGTTCGACCACAAACACGCGCTGGTTGGCAGGTGCCCAGGTCGAGACAATGCGTGGTGCGCTGTCAGAACGACAGAACCAACCAACAACGGGATCTGCGTATTTGGTCGGGACCCGACCCGAGGGAACCCACTACGACTACGAGATATCGAGTTTCTTGATGGCAGCGTTCTATAACCTCGGTTGGGACATTGCTGAAAACGTCGAACTCATCCATAGCGTGCGATTAGAGCGTCTTAACTACGATTACGATAACCGTCATCTCGACGGTAACAGTCGAGACGACGGCAGCGCGTGCGGGTTTGGGGGATGTCTATACACCCGTCCGGCAGATCGCGAAGACGATTTTACTGACGTCGCCGGCCGCATTGGCGTCCGTTGGAACGCCAACCCAGAGCTAAAACTCTACGCTCTCACCGGAATCGGTTTCAGACCACCGCAAGCGACCGAACTTTATCGTCTGCAGAGCGGTCAAACTGTTGCCAGTCTGACAAGTGAGTCGCTCCGCTCTCTCGAAGTTGGGGTCAACGCGACAAGCGGTCGGCTCGACATGGATGTAAGTACCTATTTCGAACGCACTAACAGCTTAATCTTCCGCGATGCCGACGGTTACAACGTTAGCGATGGGAAAACGCGATCGGGAGGCGTCGAAGCGGATTTCACGTTTCACCCCAACGACGTCCATACGCTTTCGCTCGTCGCAACGTTTGCTCGACATCAATACGATTTTACGCGAGATGCCTCGCGCGGCGAGAAGATTGTCTCTGGCAACGACGTCGATACTGCCCCTAGGTGGATCGCAAGCGCACGCTGGCAGGCCCGGTTCGCGGACCGCGCCAGCCTCGAATTTGAACTTAGTCACATTGGATCGCACTTCATCAATGCAGCCAACACGGCCAAGTATCCGGGGCACACCTTGCTCAACTGGCGCGGCAACTGGGACGTTTCCAGCAAAGTCCGTTTATTCGCGCGAGTGATCAATTTATTCGACAAGGAATACGCGGATCGTGCAGATTACGCCTTTGGGAGTTATCGATATTTTCCAGGTCTGCCGCGACAGTTTTACCTAGGCGCGGAACTAGAGTTCGACTGATCAACTCCATGTGGGTGGCCCCTTGGCTCCGCCTGCACCCGTTGATGTCCACGCCATTTGGCCAGGCGCTAGCACATGACTGTTCATCGTTCTCTCGTTGGGACATATACACATCACCATGCAAAGGGCATTTACTGGGCCTCGTTCGACGACGAGAAGGGCCAATTTGAGTGCTTGGAACTTGCGGTCAAATCCGATAACCCTGCTTTCCTTTGTCGTATCGACAATCACGTGTACGCGGTCAACGAAGCAATAGAAGGCGGTATTTCCGCATTCGAACTTCGCGCAGACAATCTGCAATTTATTAATCGCCGATCTTCGTTGGGTTCTCTACCCTGTCACATCGCTGCCATAGGTCAGTGGATCGCGGTCGCGAACTATGGAAGCGGCAGCGTGGCCGTCTTTCGGCGCGAATCCAACGGCGCGATCGGGCATAACACGAGTCACGTTACACACGAAGGAAGCGGACCCAACAATGAGCGCCAAGAGTGCGCGCATGCTCACGAAGTACGCGCTGTGTCTGACTCCCAATTATTGGTTCCCGATCTCGGCGTCGATCGCGTATATCACTACCGGGTGAGCCCTCTCGGGGAGTTAAACGTCGAACCGACGATCACCTCCCTTCAGCCAGGTTCAGGACCCCGACACATCGTCGTGCACCCGCAATTCCCTCTCTGCTATTTGATCAACGAACTCAGCAACACCGTTGCCGTAATAGACCGAAGCGACAATCATCATGAACAAGCCGTTATCAGCACGCTTCCAGAC
>CAXDSX010000138.1:0-6367 GCA_963992075.1 uncultured Pseudomonadales bacterium
CCGTGTCTCAGAGACAGGGCGGGGCTGGATCCCACGGGGGGACCGGACGTGAGCGGCATCAGCATCGACAGCCGGACACTCAAGCGGGGGGATCTATTTGTCGCCCTTCACGGCGATCCGGGACCGCGTTTTTTTTCCAGTTATCGGAGCGATCGTGACGGACATGACTTCATTGCCGATGCCGTGAGCGCAGGGGCCGTGGGGGCGTTAGTGGATCACGACGTCGATGCGGATATTCCGACACTTTGCGTCAACGACACGTTGGATGGTCTATGGCAAATAGCGGCAGCGCGTCGGGGTCACTACCCAGGCAAGGTGGTTGCGCTGACCGGCAGCAGTGGAAAAACAACACTAAAGAACTTTCTCGCAAGTGCGTTAGACGCCTTTGCATCGGCAGGAAGTTACAACAACCATCTAGGCGTGCCACTCAGTTTGGCACAGACGCCGATATCGAATGGACCCGCCGTGTACGAGTTGGGAACCAACCACCCGGGTGAAATAGGCCCGTTGTCTCAGCTCGTTTCGCCCGACGTCGTCGTGGTCTTGAACGTCTCTCCGGCACATATCGAATACTTTGAGAATATCGATGCGCTTCGCCAAGAGAAACTGGCCATCGTGGAAGGTTTATCGCCGAACGGGGTGTTGGTGACGGTGGACGATCCTGATTTGGATATCCCCAGCGCTGTCGATTCGCTTCGATTTGGTCGCGGTCCGTCCGCCGACGTGCGCATTGTCGACGAGACTCGGAGTACGGTTGTGCTGCAAACACCCGCGGGACGGCTCGAGACGGACATACCCGGTGGTGGCAGGCATCGTGCCATGACGTTGGCCGCGGCCGCCACGGTGCTCATCGCTCTTGGCGAGTCGCCCGGACGGCTTGAACGGATTCGTTCCTCATCGATTCCCCAGGGCCGTGGCAACCAGATCTCGTGCGGGCGTGTGACGTTGATTGACGATAGCTACAACGCTAATCCGGCCAGTATGCGAGCAGCCCTTGAGGTTCTTGCCGGATCCAGTGGAGGCCGCCGTATCGCGGTGTTGGGTGACATGCTTGAACTTGGCAAAGACTCCGCACGCTATCACCGAGAGCTTAAGTCGTACTTGGATGGTGTTGACGGTGTGGTCTGTGTCGGAACGCATATGCGGGCACTGGATGCGTGTTTGGATCGGCGATCTCGGCTGCGTTATTTCGAGCAAGCCGGTCAAGCATTAATTGACTATCTGTTGTCAGCGACGCGAAGCGGGGACGTTATCCTCGTGAAGGGTTCTCGTGGGGTTTTTTGGTCCCAGGGATTCGTGGCGTCACTGACGGAAGCCTTTGAAGCGGCTTGATATTCGATCAGGTGTCGGTTCCTTCCCCTATATTCATGCCAACGGCAGCGTCGGCGGGTGCGCCAACTTTGTTCGTTGCCCATGGGAGAAGTTTGTAACCGGGGTTATCGGTGAAGTCATAAAAAGGGTACTTGATAATTTCGAAATAGGGTGAGTAATCGAAGTCGCTCGGCGTGCAAAGTTTTGGGTTGCGACGGTAGAGACGGACTCGACCTTGCTCGTTCCGTTGCACGAGAGGAAGGATCGGAAATTCAACCGCGGCGAACGCTTCGGCAATCATGGTTGAGCAAACTGTTCGCGTCTCAGTCCCGGCGCGTTGGCGAAATAGGGACGATCGCCAACGTCGGGGAAGAACACCCCACGGGAAGAGGAACCTTGCCAGGTCCAGGATTTGCCGTACATCGTAGTCGCGTCCTAGACTCTTGATCGCGTGAGCACTAATGGTTTGCGCGTCATCGGCTGAAAGTCCGACCGGCCGACAAATTCTTAGGTGATGGTTTGCGTACTCCGTGAGCGCGCACACAAGAGTCCCAGTACCCAACTGACTCTCGATGATGAGCTGCGTATTGGGCGAAAAGGCGGATCGGTGGATTACTGCAGCGCGGACCGCCTCGTTCTCGATATCGTGGAGGCGCCCAACGTAAAGTGCGGCGTGGGACCAGGGACTTTGGGTGACGACCTTAATGACCTCACTGATTCGAGTTCGTCCTTCGACTAATAGGACATCACCGGGCTTAAGTTCATGACGAATGCGCTCGAAATCTGAAAGCGGAATGTTCCGTCCCAAACGAGGGCGTTTCAGCCAATGCGACAGCGGTGTTGAGATGAATCGCGAAACCAGTCCCATGGGGTAGAATCCTAACTCTCTCCGATCACTTCACGTGTATAGGCTTGCCTAATGATTGTAGACAAACAAGGTCGACGTTTTCGCAACCTTCGTCTCAGTCTGACGGCAGCGTGTAATTATGCGTGCACCTACTGTGTTCCTGACGGGAAGCGATTGCAGGCCGCGTCAGCCGAACTCGATGGAGAAGAGATGGTGCGGGCGGTTTCGCTGTTGGTGCATGGAGCCGGAATCGAAAAACTACGCATTACGGGTGGCGAACCGCTGTTGTCGCCGAAGTTTGACGAGATCATGCCCGGTGTGATGGCGTTACCGCTCGACGATGTCGCGTTGACGACCAACGGTCAATTGCTACCTCGAAAAGCCGATCTCCTGGTCGACGCAGGTCTTAAACGGATCAATGTCAGTCTAGATACGTTGGACGCAAATCGGTTTCGCGCTATCGCGAGGAGCGGAGATCTCGCAACGGTTTTGCGGGGCATCGAATTGATGCTGAATGCGAACATCAAAGTTAAGGTGAACATGGTTCCCATGCGCACTGCCAATGCGGAGCAAGTCATACCGATGTTGGAGTATTGCCTTGAACGCGGTATTGAACTTCGATTCATCGAACTCATGAACATGGGCCATCTCAAGCATAACGCCGGTTATACGCGTGACTTCATTGGCATGGACGAGTTATTGGACGCAATCAGTACCCGTTATGAGTTTGTCCGCACCGGTGCTGCCTATGACTCAACGTCGATTCGGTATGAAATTCCGGGGCAAGGGCACTTTGGCATTATCGCTAATGAAAGCGAGCCTTTTTGCAGTACGTGCACGCGGCTTCGACTCTCGTCCAACGGGTTTTTATACGGTTGCCTCTCCAACACTGCATCTCACGATATCCGTCGACTGCTGCGGCAACCTTTCCATCTTGCATTAAACGCGTTGCAAGAGATCTTGCGAAAAGCGCTTGCCGATAAACAGAATCTCGCGTTCAGCGGCGAAGTCACTGTCATGAAGTTTATTGGTGGATAAGAGATAAGTGTCTGAAGAATACGAGCGTCTACTTCGGCTTGCTCGTGAACAGACTCTTCCGCCCGTTGCAAGTTGGAGACCTACGCGTGTTGGCGAGATCGATATTCGTATCCGCGCGGACGGGATTTGGTTGCATGAGGGCACAGAGATCAAACGTCGTGCGATCTCGCGCCTTTTTTCGACGGTCTTGCGCCGCGAGGATGCTGACTATTTTCTGGTCACTCCGGTCGAAAAGCTGCGCATCGTGGTCGATGACGCGCCGTTTGTTGCCGTTGCTATGGAAGTCGAGGGTAAGGGTCGCGACCAATCACTGCTCTTTACCACCAATTGCGATGATCATGTCGTCGCGGGCCAAGACCATCCCATCAGAATGGGTTTAAGCGATGTGGGATTTAAGCCGTATCTGATGGTTCGGGAGGGGCTGGAAGCCCTCGTTGCACGTAGCGTTTATTACCGCCTCGTCGAACTTGTGGAAGACGAGGAGGCTGACGAATTATGTGTCTGGAGCGATGGGGCCCGCTTCGTTCTGGGCCAAAGGAAGACCGGGGACGAGCGATAGACCGGACGCGCGTTAACGAATTGGTGCTTCACATATTTGGGTAGTTGGGACCACCCGTTCCCTCCGGAACTACCCAGGTAATGTTCTGTGCGGGATCTTTAATGTCGCAGGTTTTGCAGTGAACGCAGTTCTGTGCATTGATCTGGAAACGCGATGATCCGTTTTCCTCGACCACTTCGTAGACGCCTGCCGGACAATAGCGCTGCGCGGGTTCTGCGTACTTCGGCAAGTTGTCGCGAATAGGGATGTCGGGATCCTCAAGCGCGAGGTGGCACGGCTGATCTTCCTCGTGATTCGTACTTGAGAGGAACACGCTTGAGAGCTTATCGAAAGAGAGCGTGCCATCCGGTTTGGGGTAGTCGATGGGCTTGCAGTCGGACGCTTGCTTCAAGGTCTCGTGATCAGGGGTTTTATCGCGAAGCGTGAGTGGATGTTTACCTCGCGTCAGCGCTTGCTCAAATACGCTGTAAGCCGACCCAAAGAACATGCCGAATTTATGCAATGCGGGTCCCGCATTTCGTGAGCTGTGGAGTTCGTCATAAAGCCAGGACGACTCAAAGCGTTTCTGGATATCAATGTCGTCAACGGTTGATCCTGAACGGACGGCGTCAAAAACGGCTTCTGCACCAAGCATCCCCGACTTCATCGCAGTATGACTGCCTTTCACTTTGAGGACGTTTAGAAAACCGGCATCGTCGCCGATCAATGCACCGCCAGGAAACGTTAATTGTGGAAGTGCGGGGAAACCGCCCTTCACGATGGCTCGTGCTCCGTACGCCACTCGTTTTCCGCCCGACAAATGACTGGCTATTGCAGGGTGATGCTTCCAGCGTTGCATTTCGTCAAAGGGACTCAAGTAAGGGTTGGAATAGCTAAGATCGACGATGAGGCCGAGAGACACCTGATTGTTCTCGAGGTGATAAAGGAAACTACCGCCGCCGGTTCCGGCGAAACGACCCAATGGCCAACCTAGTGCATGAACGACTTTCCCAGGCTGGGCGTTTTCGGGTGGAATGTCCCATAGCTCCTTCAAGCCGATCGCGTAGTGCTGGGTGCCGCTGTTCTTATCGAGATCGAAGCGTTGGATAAGCTCTTTACCTAAGTGCCCTCGGCAACCTTCGGCAAAGAGCGTGTATTTCGCACGTAGTTCGTAACCTGGTTGGTAGGTCGGCTTTTCTTCGCCCGTGCTGCCGACACCCATGTCGCCCGTGGCAACGCCGCTAACGCGGCCGTTGTCGTCAAACAGGATCTCGGACGCTGCAAATCCAGGGAAAACGTTAACACCGAGCGCTTCGGCTTGTTCACCTAACCAGCGACACAGATTACCGAGGGAAAGCGCGTAATTACCGTCGTTATGTAAAGGCTTGGGAATGAGGACTCGGGGTAACGGGACCTTAGACGTTTCATTTAACAGAAAGTAGTACTCGTCCGCGGTTACCGGATTGGAAACCGGCGCATCCATTTCCTTCCAATCAGGAAATAACTCGTCGAGGGCTTTGGGCACAAAGACTGCGCCAGAGAGAATATGGGCGCCGATCTCGCTACCTTTTTCAACCAGACATACCGATATTTCTTGGTTGTTCTCGGCGCCGAGTTGCATCAGCCGAGACGCCGCGCTGAGTCCGGCAGGTCCACCGCCAACGATCACGACATCGAAATCCATGGATTCTCGTGCTTGTTCTTCCACCCGACGTCCCTACTGCAAAGTTGCTGAATTATAAGGTGCAATGTAGGAGAATACCGCGCTCGATCGGGTCGTCAGTGATAGCGTTTTGATTTGGCTCATTGGCAACACCGATCTTTTTCCAGCAGCAGATTGTGGATATTCATGAAGGTACTGGTACCCGTTAAGCGCGTCGTCGACGCCAATGTAAAAGTGAGAGTTAAGCCTGATGGCACGGGCATGGATTTGGCCAATGTCAAAATGGCCGTGAATCCGTTTTGCGAAATCGGCATCGAAGAGGCTGTTCGTCTCAAAGAAGCAGACATCGCCACGGAAGTCATCGCGGTGTCCGTGGGCGGGACACAGTGTCAAGAACAACTTCGCACTTGCTTAGCCCTAGGGGCAGATCGGGCCATTTTGGTCGAGACCGACGAGGAATTAGAGCCGTTGGCCATCGCCAAGGTATTGGTCGCCATCTACCACCAAGAACAACCCGAAATTGTCATCTTTGGAAAACAGAGTATCGATAGCGACAATGGCCAGACCGGCCAGATGTTCGCTGCACTGACTGGTATATCTCAAGGTACGTTTGCTTCCGAACTTCGCCTTACCAATGGAAAAGCGGAAGTGGTACGCGAGATTGACGGTGGACTGCAAACCGTTTCGTTATCTTTACCTGTCGCCATTAGCACGGATTTACGTCTCAATGAACCTCGTTACGCGTCGTTACCCAATATCATGAAAGCCAAGAAAAAACCGATGGATGTCACGTCGCCCGGTGATCTTGGTGTGGATGTTGGAGCACGGACAGCGGTGTTGAACGTATCGCCGCCCCCGGAAAGAGCGGCGGGTATCAAGGTCGAGAGTGTCGATGAATTGGTCGATAAATTGCGTAATGAAGCGAAGGTGATCGAATGAGTATTTTGGTTGTCACAGAACACGACAATGC
>CAXDSX010000139.1:0-6303 GCA_963992075.1 uncultured Pseudomonadales bacterium
TTTCAAGCAGAAGACGGCATACGAGATCAGCCTCGGTCTCGTGGGCTCGGAGATGTGTATAAGAGACAGCATCAAATGTGTTCGAATCCGCTACCGCCGGAGAGCAGAAAGCCCGGCTACGTGGGCCCGGCCGCCGGACCGGAGGTGGCGATTATGAACGAGAATGGCGTTGCGCTGGCGACGGATGACGTTGGTGAAATTGTGATTCGAGGCAAGAACGTGACTTTGGGCTACATTAAGAACCCGGAAGCGAATGCGAATGCTTTTCATGAAGGTGGCTGGTTCCGTACCGGCGATCAGGGACTCATGGATGCAGATGGTTACGTCAAAATTACTGGCCGACTGAAGGAAATCATCAACCGAGGTGGTGAAAAAATCGCGCCGCTCGAAGTTGACGAAGTCATTCTTGATCATGGTGCAGTAGCTCAAGTCTGCACGTTCGCCATTCCGCACGAAAAGCTCGGGGAAGAGGTCGGAGCTGCCGTGGTGCTGCAGGCGAGTGGCCAAGTCACCGAGAAGGAGTTACGAGAGTTTGTCGCGTTGAGGCTTGCTGACTTTAAAGTACCGAAACGGATTCTGTTTGTGGACGAGATCCCGAAAGGCCCGACGGGTAAGATCCAGCGAATTGGATTAGCAAAAGCGTTTGGGCTCGCCACGTGAGAATTTGTGTGTTCGGGGCGGGCGCCGTTGGCGGGTATTTAGGCGCGATGCTAGCGGCAGCAGGTTGTGACGTATCGTTGGTCGCGCGTGGGCCTCACCTCGCGGCGATCCAGCAGAACGGCCTGACCTTATGGCGTAACGGGAAATCGCAAACGTACGCGATCACGGCCACGGATTCAGCGGCGGAGCTTGGACCCCAGGACTTCGTGCTGGTTACGCTGAAAGCCCACGCGTTGCCTGGAGTAACCGCCGAAATTCGTACGCTCCTTGGTTCCGATACCGCCGTCGTGAGTGCCGTGAACGGCCTTCCTTGGTGGTATTTCCATCGCCTTGCATCGTCTATTGCCGAACGTCCCCTCGAAAGTGTTGATCCCAAGGGCTTGATCTGGAAAGGAATAGGTCCAGAGCGTGCGATTGGCTGCGTTGTTTATCCGTCCGTTGAAGTATCTGAGCCAGGGGTGGTGCGTCATCTATCAGACGATAAATTTAGTTTAGGCGAACCGTCGGGTGAAAAAAGCGAGCGTGTGCGAAGTCTGGCGAAGGCATTCATTGATGCGGGTTTAAAAGCCCCCGTAAGGCCACGTATTCGCGACGAAATCTGGGTCAAGTTGTGGGGGAATCTTTCGTTTAACCCGCTCAGCGCGTTAACGACAGCGACCCTCGATGTCCTAGCCCACGATGAGGGAATCCGAGCCGTTGCGAGGACGATGATGGTCGAGGCGCAGGCCGTTGGCGAAAAACACGGCATTCGGTTTGCAATCGATGTCGATCAGCGGATTGACGCGGCTGGTTCTGTCGGTGCGCACCGAACGTCGATGCTGCAAGATCTCGAGCAAGGGCGTCCATTAGAAATTGGGGCATTGGTGGAATCGGTGATGGAAGTCGCTCGTCTGGTGGAACAACCGACGCCAACTATTGATTTCATTCATGCCTTGTTAAGGCAACGAATTCAGGCGCGCAGCCTGTAGGGTTCGCTTGGTGTTGACGTCTTGTTTTTTCGTTATCTGCTTGGGTTGCACTTTCGCGTTAAGCTAAGCCAGTAACAGGGGGATTGTGAATGAGCAGTGTGCATTTTGGGGTGACGGTACCGCAGATCAAACGACCGTGGGTGGCGGCGGCAGATGCCGCACAGCAATTTGAGGCGCAGGGTTACGATTCAATTTGGGTTTGCGACCATTTTTACGGGCCGCAATCGCCACAGCTTCCGATCCTTGAGGCGTGGTCGATGGTGTCGGCGCTCGCTGCGATCACGAAGCGAGTAGAGATCGGAACCCTTGTGACTCCCGCTGGCATGCGCAACCCAGCGCAATTGGGCAAGATCATTGCCACCGCGGACAACATTGCGGGCGGGCGCGTTATTGCAGGACTCGGAGCTGGATGGATGCCCCGGGAATTCACCGATTTTGACACGCCCTTTCTGTCGACGGGCGAGCGCTTGGCTCAATTGGCCGAGACCGTTGAATTGCTGAAACGAATGTGGGGTGACGAGGACGAAGTCAGCTATAGCGGTCGATACGTGACAACGGAAAATGTGGTGTGCCAACCCAAGCCGCCGCGACGTGTCCCGGTCCTGATTGGTGGCGCGGGTGAAAAGGTGACGTTGAAACTTGCGGCCCAAGAAGCCGATATCTGGAATAACCTAGCAGGTCACCACCCCGTCCTTGAACACAAAATCGACGTGTTGAAACGTCATTGCGACGCAGTGGGTCGGGACTTTGGTGAAATTACACCGAGCCAACAGTGCTTAGTGACCATTGCAGCCACGGCAGAGGAAGCTGGACCGATGGCAGACCGGGCGCAGAAAATATTTGGCGGTCACATGGGCGATCCGAAAGGCCCGATCGCGATCACGGGTACTCCTGATCAGTGTTGTGAGGCGATCGAGAAGCACGTCGCGATGGGTTGTACGATGCTGGTCATGGAATTTTTCGGTAAGGACACGGTCGAGCCGGCGGCATTGTTTGCGGAGGAAGTACTCCCGCAATTCCATTGATGCGACCGACCCTGGTTTGTCGTCCGAGTGACCCCGTCCTTTACTGGAGTGGTCGAACGCGACTGCTTGAGCGCCAATCCTCCCCGGCCGATACACAATCAGCACGCGCGAAGTGCGTCGAGATGGAGCGTCTGAATTTGGTATCGCGGTTTCGCCCAGATCCATGAATTAAAAGCGGGTGAAAAAACAGGGTGTCACCTGGTTCCATTTCAATGTGCACGCGGTCTTCCAGGTTGGGTGCCTCGATCCCGTAAAACGCAAAGTTAACGTACTCCCAATCCGGGTTTGCGTGTTTTAGCAAACGGCCTTTGTGACTACCGGGAATAACGGCCAAGCAGCCACTACGGCGAGTCGAAGGAAGAATTGCGGTCCACGTTGCAACGATCGACTCGGGTGGCCTTAGACGGAAATACCGGAGATCCTGATGCAGGGGATGGCGCCCGTCGACGCCCGGTGGTTTGTTGAAGATATTGGTTACGATCGAGTAAAGCTCGTGACTTCCAAGCAACTCAACCACCGTTTCAAATAAGGCAGGGTGTCGCACGTATTGGTAGAGGTCGGGGTCGTCCTCGAAATTCAGTAGCTTATTGATTGCATGCAGGGGGGTTTCCGGTTCCACTGCACCCTTGGCGATCATGACGTCTTGCATGAGTTTCATCTCGCTCGCTGGGTCTGCCTTGCCCTCGACGAATTCGATGAATCGATCGTTATAGCGTTGGAGTGATTCGGTGTCGATAAGCCCCTGTAGGAGTAGATAGCCGTTGGATTGATAACTCTCTCGCTGTTCTTCGGACAGCATAGTCATCTGCCGGGTGCTAACGCTTCGACGGTTCGTAACGTGTCATCAAAGTAGTCCTTGGTGGGGATGGCGACGGGGAATATCATGCTCGAATCGAGACCGACCTCTTGATACCCCACGAGCCGTGCACGGATGTCCTCGGCGCTTCCGATCAGCGTCCTATCACGGATAAATGTTTCCGGAAGGGTCGCGAGTGCAGTTTCCCGTTCGCCGTCTCGCCAGAGCGATTGAATTTGTTGGCAGAGTTCTGCATGTCCTTCACGAGCGAACATCTTTTGATAGACCGGAGCCATGACGTAGGTGAGCAGTTCACGTTGGTATCGTTCGCGAACCAGCTCGTAATCCTCAGTGACCGTCGACCGAAAAAAGATCACGAATTCAAAATTGTCGAGCGATCGGCCGGCGAGGCTGGCGCCTTCGGCAACCTGCTCTTTAGCGTGCGCAAGGTCGCCGGTGCTGACGAAGTTTAAGATGACGCCGTCCGCAATTTCCCCTGCAAGTTGCAACATGTGGTCGTTCAAGGCTGCAAGATAAATTGGAACTTCCGATTTTGGTGGCGCCGCCAACGATGCTCGGCGATATAACCACCGACCGGATTCCGTGGTCACTCGCTCCCCAGCCAGGAATCGGCGGACCAGTTCGACACATTCACGAGTTAGCGTGAGAGGAGAGTTGCCCCACGGCGTGGCATGCCAGTCTTGAACAATGATCGGTGTGCTGGTTCCCAGTCCGAGCACGAATCCGTCGGGTGCAATCTGGCTGAGGCTGGCAGCCGTCATGGCAAGCAACAACGGGTCACGCGTTTGCATGGGGAAGATGGCCGACCCGACTCGGCCTTTGGTCAACGCGCCGGCGATACAAGCGGCTGAGGTGACGGCATCGGCACCATTAATTTCAGAGACCCATGCCCCTTCCCAGCCGAGCGCTTCCGCGCGTTGGACGATGTCGACGCTTTCAGCGATCGAACGGCCGCATTGAGAAAGATCGAGGCGCGGAAACATCTTAAGATCATACCGTAAAGGCCACCGATTTCGCGGGTGCCAGAAGGCGTTATGATGGAGCGCACTGGAAGGGGAATGTTATGGAATTACGGGATGTCTTGTATGAAACGGACGAGCGACTGGCGTACATCACGCTCAATCGGCCGGAAAAGCTAAATGCGCTCAGCAACAACCTACGCGGTGAGCTAATGGAAGCGATGCGGGAGGCCGAGGCCGATGATCAGATTGGCGTAATTGTGCTGAGGGCCGCAGGACGATCATTTTCGGCCGGCTACGACCTGACGCCAGCACGGTCGGCTGACGATGATCTATTTGTTGATCCTCGATCGAAACTCCCTCGGACTGGCACGACGCATCCGGGAAATCAACAATGGGCAAGACACGTGGTCATGACGAACTGGACGATATGGGAACTTGCCAAGCCCGTGGTCGCTCAAATTCAAGGACATTGTTTAGCGGGTGGCACTGAATTGGCGTCGGTGTGCGATTTTCGAATCGTGGCTGAAGACGCGCAGATTGGATATCCCCCGGTTCGTGCCATGACGACGATGGACATGATGTGGACTCCTTGGTTGCTGCCGCCGGCCAAGGCACGAGAATTTGCGTACGTAGGCGATTCGTTTTCGGGAAACGAGATGGAACGTCTAGGTTGGGCCAATTACGCCGTTGCGAAAGAAGAGTTGGGGGGCTTTACGGAAAAATTCGCTCGCCGGATGGCGCATGTGGACAATGAAATGCTGATGTATTCCAAACGATCGGTTAATCGTCAATACGAAACGATGGGTATCCGCGAGGGGTTGCATTCAGGAACGGAGATACAGGCGCTGAGCGCTATGCGTGCAGCGGGATCTGAATGGGGTCGGCGCGTACGCGATGAAGGCCTCAAGGCCGCGTTGGAGTGGCGTGATGGCCCATTTCGGGACTTTCGTGGAGCCTACGAAAGCGCACCCAAAGACCGTCCTGTTGCGGGTATGGAACCGCAGAAGAAGACTGGTCAGTCGGGCAGCGGATACGGTGAGGACTGAACGGTCATGTCGCGACTTGACGAAAAAATAGCGTTAATCACCGGCGCTGCGAGTGGAATAGGGCGTGCAAGCGCAGAACGGATGGCGACGGAAGGTGCCGCGATAATGTGCGCCGATATCGATGGCGACGGGGCGGAACAAACGGCCCTGACCATTGAGCAGCGTGGTGGCAACGCTTCCTTTCTAGCACTCGACGTGTCGTCGGAGTCAGAGGTCAAGGGGGCCGTGGAAAAAACGGTCCAAGACCTGGGTGGTCTGGATATTCTTTTCAACAACGCGGGCGTTGGCGGCGGGGATTTCGGTTGGGATGGGACCATTGCCATTAACTTGAGTGGCGTCTACTACGGGTTGTTTTATGGCATACCCGTCATGGTTGAACGAGGTGGAGGGGCCGTCATTAATACTGCGTCGATTGCAGGGTTGGTGGGTCTTACGTTGGGTTCTCTATCCGAAGACCAACCGGTCGGGATGGCGCCTGGGACTGGTGCATACATCGCCGCGAAGCACGGCGTGGCGGGACTAACCAAACAATTTGCCGTCGCCTTCGGTGCCAAAGGCGTCCGGGTCAACGCGATCGCGCCCGGCTATATAGAGACGCCGATGACGGAAGGTATTCGGGACATTGATGGCGCGACGGAATACCTAAAGTCGTTGCACCCGCTGGGGCGTCTAGGACAGCCTGAAGAAATTGCAGCCGCTGCTGCGTTCTTGGCTAGCGACGAAGCGAGTTTTATTAACGGGATTGTTCTTCCGCTGTCTCTTATACACATCTGACGCTGCCGACGAATAGAGAGGTGTAGATCTCGGTGGTCGCCGTATCATTAA
>CAXDSX010000140.1:0-6284 GCA_963992075.1 uncultured Pseudomonadales bacterium
AGATCTACACCTCTCTATTCGTCGGCAGCGTCAGATGTGTATAAGAGACAGACACACAGCTGATACTGAGTTCGCTTACCGACTCGAAAAAATCTGCGGGGTTACGAGGACTCCGCAACGTGCCATGGCGTGTCTCCTTCGACGTATACCGGCAATCCGCGCTCCGCATTCGTCCAAGTATCAACTTCTCTCTGCGCAATTTTTAATACGTGACGTGCTGAAAGTGCGACTTGAGAGTCACTGACAACACGGTGTTGACCGCGGTAAACCTTCTCATCGACCAATAGGTCATTCGAGGTCGTTGACACTTTTCCGGACCTCGCAGCGAACTCCGCCACATACACCAAATTTTGCCGAGACCTCCTGGAAGTCACAAACTTGGTTAATCGGTGATCCTGTTCCAAGCAGGATAGTGCCATCACTCTCGAAGTCCCCACCGGACAAACCAAAATATCCCATGCCAGGGCAATCCCTTGCGCGATTGCAGCACTGATCCTCACACCTGTAAACGAGCCAGGCCCTGCAGAAAAAGCGATACAAGCGACTTCGTGCCGCTCAATCGGAGCCGCCGCCATAACCGTGTCAATCATCGATAACACGATTTCGTTATGCACCCTCATTGCCAGCCGTGTATCCTCAATCACCATTTCGTTATTACCAATAGCGACCGAACAGAGTTCAGCGGTGGTTTCCAAAGCTAATATCGCGGCCATACGTGCATGCTAAACGTTGACGATGCGCAACGAAAACTACGTGATCTAACCGTACCGGTCGCAGAGACGGAATTGATCCCACTACCCGAGGCCAAAGGTCGCGTCGTCGCGTCTACGGTCGACGCACCCATGGACTTACCTCCCTTTGACGCGTCGGCCATGGATGGGTACGCGCTTCATGCAAAAGACCTCGATTCCGGTCGAGAGCTAATAGTGGTTGGCGAAAGCAGAGCGGGACACGTTCACCAAAGTCCGTTAGTCCCTGGTACGGCCGTGCGCATATTGACTGGAGCGCCGATACCGAAAGGCACCGCGGCCATTGTGATTCAAGAGGACGTTGCGAGGGATGGGGTTCAGATTCGCTTGAGCGGGTCCATACAATCGGGCGCAAACATTCGGAGACGTGGGCACGATGTCGCCAAAACTCAATCTCTCGTAACGAGTGGAGACCGGCTCGACGCATACAAAATAAGTTGGCTGGCTGCTTGTGGGGTGACGCACATAACGGTCGTGCGACGGATCCGCGTAGCCCTATTTTCAACGGGCGATGAACTGATTGATCCCGGCAATCCGTTGGGCCCGGGTCAGATTTATGATGCCAATCGTGTGGCACTTCGCCAATTGGTTTCGGAACGATCCGTAGAGGTGTTGGACTTGGGTGTTATTCGCGACGATCCCAAGGCGATCAAACGAACGCTCGACACCGCTGCAGAAACCGCGGATGTCGTGGTCACCAGCGGCGGCGTGTCGGTTGGCGATGCCGATTACGTCAAGGATGCTGTGGACCAATCCGGTTCAATAGCCTTTTGGAAAATTGCGTTGAAACCAGGTAAGCCGCTAGCCGTCGGGCGAGTCGGTAAAGCACTGTTCTTTGGTCTCCCCGGAAACCCTGTCTCGACCATCATTACCTACTTGTTGTTTGTCGCTCCAACCATCGATCGACTCTGCGGAATGCCCGATACCGCTCCATATCGGTTGGCAGCGATCCTGCAAGGAACTATCGAGCACCATCAAGGCCGGCGAGAATATGTGCGGGGTATTTTCCAGACGAACGGTAATCATATTTCTGTTTCACCTACCGGAGATCAAAGCTCCAATCGTCTTGCAACGTTTGCAAAAGCAAATTGCTTAATCGTTGTTCCTGAACAAACCGAGGGCCTCAAGACGGGCTCAGATGTGGATATCCTGCTCTTACCGACAGATCGTGGTCACATCTGGACAGGTTGAACTAGGAGATTCCACCATATGCAATGTCGATCAATCCTTCAAAACGTCAAGAACGTCTTTGGTAATGTCTTCTACGGGCCCCGTTCCACGAACCTTTGAGTACCTTACGGTACTGTCAGAATAATACTCGACCAGAGGTCGCGTTTGATCGTGGTATACCTTCAAACGTTCTCTCACCGTTTCTTCCGTATCGTCCGCTCGGTGCAGCAATGGATCACCCGTTTCATCGTCCTTTCCTGCTACTTGAGGCGGATTAAACACCACGTGATAAACACGACCACTTGCCTCATGTACTCGCCGTCCGCTAATACGCCGAATGACTTCTTCATCGGTTACATCAATTTCGACAACATGATCAAGAACGATTCCATTCGACGTGAGCGCTTCCGCCTGTGGGATCGTTCTTGGAAACCCGTCAAATAGAAACCCGCCGTCACAATCGGGCTCGCCCAATCGTTCCATCACGAGCTCGAGAATTACGTCATCTGGCACCAACTCACCGGCGTCCATGATTGCCTTCACTTTCTGTCCTAGCACCGACCCTGCGGCGGTGGCCGACCGCAACATATCCCCAGTCGAGATCTGCGGAATGTTATACCTCGAGCAAATCGCTTGGGCCTGCGTCCCTTTTCCAGCGCCCGGCGGTCCAAGTAGGATCAAATTCATGAGTAATCTCCAGTTATCTATGATGCAGCACGAGTCGCCAGGGAGCTCGAAAAATGATCGGATTGCACGTCAGGATCCATCTTACCCGCAAACGGTTCCCGCACTTAAGCGAACGCACTCACCATCCGACATTAAGTGTCTAAACGACCAAAACTACCCACTATTTCGACGTGGTTTGTATGCGGGAACATATCGAAAACCTGCACTCTTTCGAGCTCAAACCCGTTTTGACCGAGTAGGGCTCCGTCTTCAGCAAACGTGGCTGGATTACAGGAAACATAGACAACCCGTTGCGCCCCGGTAGCTAATCGGGCGAACTCCGGACCCGCTCCTGAACGCGGTGGATCTAGCAACATTTTATAGCCGGTCTTCGTTAATTCATTGTCCGTCGGTCGATATAAATCAGTCGCCACGAACTCCGCAATTATCGACAGATCATTCGCCTCCGCGTTCCTCCGCGCCTGCTCAACTGCGGTCTTAGAGATCTCAAGACCCAGAACTGACTTGGCGGTTCGTGCAATCGGTAGGCTGAAATTTCCAATTCCACAAAAGAGGTCGATGACACAATCCTCACTTCCCAAATCAAGTTCCTTCAACACTGCCTCGACCAAAAGGTGATTGATCTCCGAATTGACTTGAATGAAATCGGTCGGTCCGAATTCGAGGGTTACGTCACTGTTCGAAAGTTTATACGCGAGTTTTGCATTGGGATCCCCCGGTGGAAAATGACGGATTACGGTGTCGTATCCACCACTTTGTCCATATACCCACACATCATGCGAATTCGAAAAATTGCTCAAATGAACAAGATCGTGCGCCGTCAGTGGGTCGAGGTGCCTCAATATCAATGCTCGCGCATTATCGCCGGCAACCAACTCAATCTGAGGTATTCGTTTTCGTCCGCTCATGCGTGGTATCAGATCACGCAACGGCCCTATCAATTCGGCCAATCCGGAGACTAGGGTTGGACACATCTCCATGTCGACAACGTAACTTCCGAAGGTTTCTCGGAAACCCACGAAGGCTCCCCCGTTCTTGTCTATCCATCGAACCCCAAGTCGTGCACGTCGCCGGTACCCTACCGTCGACCTATGGCAGGTAGTAACCAATGATCCATGACAAAGTTCGTGCTTGGACAATTCACTCCGAACCCAATGCTCTTTCAACTGTGTCTGTTCGGCGTATTCCCAATGCTGATTGCTACACCCACCACATCTGGGAAATACAGCACAAAACGGCTCCCTCCTATTGTTGCTCGCCGTGTGAATCGTTTCCGCTATCGCGACAATTTGACCTTTGCGTCTTCCCAGAACGCGCGCAGAGACCGTTTCGCCAGGAAGAGCTCCCTTGACGACGCACTTTCTCCCGACGGCTACCCCGAACCCAAGACCGTCCGCCGTCTGTCCCAGTACTTCAAGCTCAACGGTCCGAGGCAGCCGTTTTCTAGACCCCATGATTGGCACCACGAAAAAATTGGCGCGACGTCAGTGGACGGTCTCCCAGCAGCGGTTTTAGCGCGTTGCGAAGTACACGTTTGGCTATACGGCGCGTCTCAATGTCCGCGTAATCGTCCTCCGCAATCGCCAAGAGCGCGCTCCCAGAAAGAGCGTCGGACGTTTTCTTTGTTAACTCGAAACCAACATTCGGTATAAATCGATAATACCGGTCGGGGACAATCTCATCGCCCGTGCTCTGATCGTAGTTGAAGAGGAGCTCATAACCTGATTCGCGAAGTAGAATCCGTTCAAAAGTACGAAGTACTGGTTCTAACTTTTCACCTCGCGCGAGCATCGAGATCGCGTCGTCGTATGCATGAAAAAGTGATGGGGTAGATACCCCAACCGGCAGAGTCCGAACGGTCAGTTCATTCAAGTAAAGACCCGCATATAAGTACCGATTTCGCAGGGAACGCTCGATCTCGGTATCGTACGACGTCACCGTGACCATTTGTCCCTTCCCATGCCACGCCAACTCGTAGAGCACGAATGGCTCTAGCGACATTCCTTGCTTCTTTCTCAAGCCCCGAAACACAGCAGCAAGACGGCCAAAATTGGGGGTTAAAATGTCAGCGAGATAGCTCGTCTCTCGATAGGCGCGGCGATGGAGGATATATCCAGGCTGTCTACGCTGGCGATCGGTCAACGATAACCAAATCTTGCCAACAGCTTGTCATTATTTGACCAACCTGGTTGAACCTTTACCCAAAGATTCAACATGACCTTCCCGTCCGCTAGATCCTCGATATTGCCCCGCGCTTCCTGTCCAATCGACTTGAGTCGTTTCCCACCACGCCCTATAACGATTGCTTTTTGGCTCTGACGTTCAACATAAATGACCGCGTCAACTTCTGTGATGGTTTCGCCCACTTCATAGCGCTCAACAACGACCGTTGCACGATGAGGGAGTTCGTCCCCCAACTGACGCATTACTTTCTCTCGTATGGCTTCTGCTACCAGAAATACCAGGGGTCTATCGGTCAAAACCTCTGAATCAAAAAGGTGCGGCCCTTCGGGCATTCGACAAGCAATTTCCGTAGACAGCTCCTCAAGTCCGCTTCGATGGAGAGCCGACATAGGGATGATCGCCTCAAACGCGTATTTATCCCGAATCTCATCGATGAGCGGAAGTAGAAGATCCTTGCGGGCCAAACGATCAATTTTGTTGATGCCACAAATCGCGGCAGCACCTTCGCGCCTAATCAGTTTCAGCACGGTCTCGTCATCCTCAGTCCATCCTCGCGCATCGACTAACAGCACCACCAGATCGACGTCCGCTAGCGCCGTCGTGGCTTGATTCGCCATAAAACGGTTGATTTTTCGCCCCGATCGACCGCGCAATCCCGGGGTATCAACGAAAATGATTTGAGTCTGGTCTTCAGTAGAGATTCCTAACAAGTTTATCCGCGTGGTCTGCGGCTTGCGTGAAGTAATCGAAAGTTTGGCTCCCATGAGGTGGTTCAATAAGGTCGATTTGCCAACGTTCGGGCGTCCTACAATGCCTGCGTATCCGCAGTGCGTTTTATTCATTGTTGCCCAACTCTTCCAACATCGCTTTTGCAGCTTCTTTCTCCGCATCTCGGCGCGACGTCCCCTCACCTAAAGAAACAAGTTTGTGGGAATCGACACGACACTCAACACGATAAAGTCCGTCGTGCGCGTCCCCACTTTTTTCGACAACATGGTAGTCGGGCAGAGCCTCACCCCGACCTTGAAGCTCTTCTTGAAGGAGTGTTTTCGGATCCTTCATCGGATGTTCTCGCACCGAGTCCAGGCGGCTCTTCAGCAACCGCGCAACCACTCCATGAGCGGCAGGATAGCCGCCGTCCCGCACGACCGCACCAATAACGGCCTCTAACGTATCTGCCAGGATCGAATCGCGGTTGCTCCCACCACTCTTCCGTTCGCCAGCTCCTAACGAAAGACAACTGCCCAAATCAATTTCTCGAGCAACGAGCGCTAGCGTACTACCCCGAACCAGTTGGACCCGCATTAAAGTGAGGTCGGCCTCTGAGGCTTCGGAGAAACGAGTGTACAGCGCGTCCGCAACGGCAAATCCCAACGCAGCATCGCCGAGAAATTCGAGCCGTTCGTTGTTATCTCTACTCGCACTCCGATGCGTTAACGCAAACTTGAGAGTCGATGGGTCTCGAAACTCTGTCTCTTATACACATCTGACGCT
>CAXDSX010000141.1:0-6251 GCA_963992075.1 uncultured Pseudomonadales bacterium
ATGATACGGCGACCACCGAGATCTACACCTCTCTATTCGTCGGCAGCGTCAGATGTGTATAAGAGACAGGTTTGGAACTATCTACCACGGCATCGATAAACGCCATTCCCCGAACGCCATCGTCAATCGTCGGGAAATCGAGTTCCAGAGACGTCGGATCACGACCCTCCAGATGCGCCTCAAGCGCGGCTGAAAAATTACGGTAGAGCATTGCGAACGCTTCCAAAAAGCCCTCGGGGTGACCAGCCGGAAGTCGTGTTGCCGCAGTCGCAGCCTCACTCACTCCTGGACCTCCGGTACGCCTGATCTCGAAAGGACGATCGGGCCATCGGACGATCAGTGAATTGGGCTCCATTTGTCCCCACTCAAGACTCGCGCGCTCTCCATAGACCCGGAGTTTCAGCCCGTTTTCCTCGCCAACCGCAATTTGACTCGCAAGCAACACACCACGTGCCCCGTTGGAAAATCGCAACAACACATTACCGTCATCCTCGAGCAACCGTCCCGGAACAAACGTTGTTAAGTCAGCACAAAGTGAATCAATCTCAAGTCCGGTGACGTATTCCAGTAGATTCTCGCCGTGTGTGCCGATGTCCCCCATGCAGCCAGCTGAGCCTGAAAACCTTGGATCGGTGCGCCAGATCGCCTGCTTGTCTCCCTGCGTCTCAAGTGGTTCTGAAAGCCACCCCTGGATGTACTCAACGACGACTCGGCGTATCCACCCTAATGCACCTGTCTTAACGAGCTGACGTGCCTCCTTAACCATCGGGTATCCCGTGTAATTGTGCGTGACCCCGAAAAGAAGATTCTTTTGGGTGGCTAGAGCGCGAAGAGACTTGGCTTCCTCCAGATCGAACGTCACCGGCTTGTCCGACATCACGTGAAACCCCGCCTGTAGCGCCGACTCTCCAACCGGAAAGTGCAAGTGGTTTGGCGTTGCAATCACCACAAAATGCATACGTCTTTCCGCCGAGAGCTTCGACTCTTCCGCCATCATTTCATTGAACGTTCCGTAGCTTCGGTCAGATGGGAGGCCATAGAGTTCTTGCCCAAAGCGCTTCGATCGCGACGGATCGCTAGAAAAAGCACCACACACAAGTTCGATACGTCCATCGAGTTCCGCCGCCATTCGATGGACATCACCGATGAAAGCGCCATCACCGCCGCCGACAAGCCCCATTCGTAAACGCGTCATATGACGTAATCTCCCCCGTGCTTGGATTGAACGTCGATCCAGGTAATATCGTCAAGTTCGCGAGGAAACGCTGCCCGCGGTATAGGCCGTTCGTTCGAAGACAACGCGTCTGGCTATACAATCATCAGTAACTCATGTACTCGCACAATTAAGGCACAACATGAAACCTATTTCAGTCCAACTTTACTCTTTACGCGATGCGTCTAGCGACAATTTCGACGCCGTATTAACGCAGCTTGCCGATACCGGCTATTGCGGTGTGGAACCATTCAACCTTTTCGGTAAGTCGCCCACGGAATTTAGGCAACAGGTTGAAGAACTGGGGATGACGATTTCTTCGACGCATTACCCATGGGCGAACCGGTCCGAGATCAACGAGGTGATCGACACGGTCAGCGCTTTGGGTCTCTCAAGAGCCGCCGGCGGCTTCGGTCCAGACGATTTTGCGGATCGTAGCGCCATCGGACGAACCGTCGATACCGTAAACGATCTGACGGACAAGCTAAGCCGTGCCGGACTCAAGCTATTTCTCCACAACCATTGGTGGGAATTCATAGAACACGAAGGTAAGAAGGGTTATCACATTCTTCAGGAAGAATGCCCCGATGTCCTTTTTGAGGTCGACACCTACTGGGCTGCAAACTTCGGTGATTCCGATCCAGTGTCAGAAGTCGAAAGAATCCGAAACCGGGCACCTCTGCTCCATATTAAGGACGGCCCTCTAACCAAAGGCGAATCCCACGTCGCCGTTGGCGACGGACGTATGGATATCGGTGCAATTATCGAGGCTGCCGATGAGGAGATCCTTGAGTGGATCATCGTCGAGCTTGACGACTGCGATACTGACATGATGACCGCTGTCCAACGAAGTTACAGCTACCTCACCAACAACAACCTCGCAACGGGAAATCAATGACACGAACCTTCGACTTTGCGGTTGGTCGCACCAACCCAGAAACTTTCCCGGTCGGCAAGATGCAACTCGCGGCGCATGTCGCCATTGAACGCGAGTCCGAGGCTCTCACTAATTACCCAGGACGGCTAGGCCATCCAGGTCTACGAGCAATCATGGCGGCGAGAGAATCCGAGCGGGAAGGCGTATCCGTGGATCCCGACGCCATCGCTCTCATGAACGGTTCGATGCAAGCCGTCACCCTAATCGCAGAAGCTCTGACAACACCCGGCGATACCGTTATTTGCGAAGAATTCACCTACTCCGGAACCATTGGAGCTTATCGCGGCTTGGGGATCGAAATGATTGGATTGCCCCTCGACAACGACGGTATGCGTGTCGATCTTTTGGAGTCCACCCTCGATCGCTTGGGCGCTACGCGCAAACCGAAATTCATCTACGTGTTGACAACTTACCAAAACCCGAGCGGGACCGTGATGTCGAAAGCGCGTCGAGAACAACTAATAAGTATTGCGGAAAATCACGACATCCCGATCGTTGAGGACAACTGTTACGGCGATGTCCACTTCGATGGCGTCAAACCGACCGCCCTCTATGCTCTATCCGATTACGCGAAAGTCATCTATTTGTGCTCGCTCTCAAAGATCTTGGCCCCGGGGCTCAGGCTCGGGTACTTACTAGCGAGACCTCCCCTGTTGGATCAAATTCTTGCGCGACGCCACGACGCCGGCGGTAATTATTTGGCGGCAGCTATCGTTGCCGAGCTATACCGAGAAGGGGTCTGGGGATTAACAGATCAATTCAACGAATCGCTTTGCGTCAAGAAAAATCTTGTTGTCGATGGACTGGCCGACGAACTCGATGACATTTGTGCCTGGTCGAACCCGGCCGGAGGGTTGTTCGTGTGGCTACGTTATCCCGAGGACGTCGACCAGAAAAAACTGGCCAGGCTTGCGGCGGCGCGCAATGTGCATTTTGCCCCGGGCGCAAATTTCCACATAAATGACGAAGACCGTCCTTACCTGCGGTTGGCCTTCGGACACGTTCCGGATGACGACATACGCGACGGTATTCCGATACTTGCCCAATGTATTCGCGAGGCTCGAACAAGCAACGCCCTTAGGGAATTCGATAGTCTCTACGATTGAACAAGAGCTTGTCCTTGTCCGTTAATAACCGTCCTCAGGATCTTCGGTCAGGTCCTCCTCCTCCGGCTCTTCCCAAGCGACCACTTCACCAACGAGATCCCAAATTGCACTTTCGCGACGCAAGAAAACGAAAAATGCCCTTTCCTCCTGGGCAAAGACTTCGACACAAACCAACGCATCATTTGTTGTCATGCCGACACGGGATATAGAGACCACCGGATTTCGAACCTGCAAATACACGCTTCGAGGGGTGTCGCCCGCTGGTATCACGCGATCGCCAAATTCTGATAGGTCAAACATAGTCGCCTGTTCGTCGTTCGCGTTGAGAAACGCGTCGAAAAGGCCCAAGGGTATTGCCAAACCGGTCTTTCCGTCGGTACGACAATCCGACGGGCGACTCATAATGGATAATTCGCCCATCGGAAGAACGAAGCCAGTCAACAATTTACGCATAATATCGCGCTCAACCGGCGGGCTTTGAGGCGTGCATCCAACGTTGAGGATGCAAAAGGTCAACCCGATTAGGTTTCCCAGGGCGACCAACCTCGAGTCGGTCACGGGTCGCTAGACCGGTGCCGTCGCTAGTCGAAGCACGTGGATATAACCTGGTTGCAGATCCATCGCTGGCTCGTGGCCACCCGCCACCAATAGACGATGTGCCCGACGAAGCCGATAGCAGGGGCAAGAAACCAACAAGTGGTGCTCAAGATGATAGTTCACCCAATAAGGGGCAATAAATATTCGTTCGAGCCAACTCGCGCGCGTGGTACGAGTGTTGCGTAATCGATCGTCGTTATCGACAACGCACGCGTGCTCGCCGATGTTTCGCAATCTCGAGATGAACAAAAGCCAAGTCATCGCCGGTAGCAACCAGAGCAAAACGTAGAGATACCAGCTTCCATAAACGGAAAATCCGGTCAAAAACACAACGTTAATAAGAAGATTTGGCCCCAGCCGGTACGCGGCCCGTTTCAAGCGCAAGGGTAAAGGTCCTCCGATTGGTCGGAACGCAGAAACAATCGTTTCTCTTCGCTGTTTCCATCCCGTCTGGCCCGAAAGGTCACGCCAAACTTTTCGCCGAAGACTCGCCTTGGTGATCGGGAACGGCGCAGACAAAACAAGGTCTGGGTCGTCCTGTTGTTGGGTATGTTTATGGTGCTCAAGATGCGATTTGCGATAACCGTACACCGATGCCCCAAAGAGCGGTCTATTGAGTACCCACTCGGAAATCCAATCGTTTAGAGCTCGATTCGAATACAGCAAATGATGAGCGCCCTCGTGATTAAGTACGGTTAAGCCCAATTGCCGAGTTCCCACAATCAACACGCCGACCGTAATAACCACTGGATTTGTCCATATGGCACACACCGCCCAGGTGATGAAGATAACGCTCCAGCAATGCACCAAGAGCCAGGTTGCATGCCAAGACGAACGTTTCCTTAATGCCCGTATTTGCTCTCGAGAGAAATAATCCGTTGGTTTTTGTCTCAACGTCGTACCTGTGTCAAACGAGTCGTTATGCCGCTCGGACCGTTCCGGCCTCCAACAAATCTTGGATGTCTACTGACGAGTATCCCAGTTCTTCAAGGAGAGCAAGCGTGCCTCCCCCAGCTCCACCTGTGCCCGAATACGTGCCGTCCTGATCAAATTCAACCATCGGACCGTTGCGCAGATATTGACCCCACTCTGGATGCATCGCGGGCACCGCCAGGTTTTCGGCCAAACAGTGTTCGTTTCGGAGGAAAAACGCCTGGGGAAGTAGATCATCCGCACGAACACACCCTAGACCGAGACCTCCGAGTTTTCGTTCCCAGTGATCGGCAGTTTCGCCACGAAAAATCCGTTCCAAGTTGTCGGACACATCGAATTGCAAGTCAATGTCCATGGCTTCAGCCAACGTCGCTTTTTCCGTCTCGCTGATCACACCTAGAAATACCCAGCCCTCGCTACACGCATACAATCGGTATAGTGGACCGAGTCCATAGCCTTCAGAATCCACTGGGAGTCGATCAGGTTTATCGGGGAAACTGAAGAAATCATCCCAATTTGCATAGGCATTAGCCCCGAACATATCAACAAATATTTTCTGGCCTTTACCACTTGTCCGACGCGCTGCGAGGCCGAGGACGGCTGTGGTCGCCACGACCATGGATGTGTTTGGGTCCGGATTTACCTCGTTGGCACGTAAAAGCTTCCGAGCCATCTCGCGCAATTCAGGCAAATCCATAGGTTCACCGGGATCCGGGAGGCCACCAATTTGCCAGACTACGCCACCCATCGCCGCACCGGGAATCGGGTGGGTAGATGGTCTTTTTGCGCCCGGGCCCTCGGGTCCGTAACCATTCGCAGACACGTAGACGAGACCGGGATTTAGTGCCGCGAGTTGGTCATAACCGATCCCCAATTTTTCAGGGACGCCCATGCGGTAATTGTGAATCCAAATATCGGCTTTTTTCGCCAACGATTGCGCAATTTGTTGCCCGTGGTCGGACTTTAGATCGAGACAGATGCTTTCCTTACCGGTGTTGCACTTTGACGCACCGAATCCGTGAAACATGGATCTAAACGGATCACCGCCAATTGGTTCGATCTTAATCACGCGGGCCCCCATGTCTGCTAGGGTCGCCGCGCCCAAGGGGGCCGCGATGATCGTCGCACTCTCGACCACGGTAATGCCCTCGAGAGGCCGCGTAACCGGCGCACGCATCTCAGGTACACGAACCTTCCGCGAACCGAGCCGTTCAAAGTCGCAGGCTCGCGCCCGATCGCCGACTTCACCTGGCGTTTCGGTCAAATTTGCCAGCAAGCCCAGCTGTACCATGCCGTCTTTATCAACGACGTGACCATTGCGAGTTGCATCTGGATCCTTCAACGCGTCTTGGGTCGACTGATACGGATGAGCAACGACCCCGCCGTCCGCAACGTAGCTGTCTCTTATACACATCTGACGCTGCCGACGAATAGAGAGGTGTAGATCTCGGTGGTCGCCGGATCA
>CAXDSX010000142.1:0-6248 GCA_963992075.1 uncultured Pseudomonadales bacterium
TTTTTTTTCAAGCACAAGACGGCATACGAGATCAGCCTCGGTCTCGTGGGCTCGGAGATGTGTATAAGAGACAGATGTTGAACAACGATGCATGGTTCAACATTGCGGACAAAATCGAAGCCCGCGATTTTTACAGAGCCGCACATCAAATCATATTTGAAGTGATGGGTGAGTTGGCCAACGATAATCAACCACTGGATGCGGTAACCCTCTCGGAAGCTCTCCAATCTCGGGGACTTATCGACAAAGCGGGAGGTAACGTTTACTTAGCCGAGTTAGTAGAAAGCGTTCCTGGCGCTAGTAACATTGTCGCGTACGCGGACATCGTCCGCGAACATTCAACGTTCCGACAACTCATTCAAACCGCCGCTAATATTTCGGACTCCGCGTTTTTGCCGGAGGGGCGAAAGGCTGCCGACCTTCTAGATGCTGCTGAACAAGCCGTTTTTCAGATTGCCGAAGGCCGTTTGAAAGATGGCGGTCCGCAACATGTGGTGCCGCTACTCACCGATGCGGTGAACAGAATTGAAACCCTTTATCGAACGCGAGATCCGATTACCGGTCTTGCCACAGGCTACCCCGATCTCGATCGTATGACGGCGGGACTGCAGAATTCCGATCTCATTATCGTCGCATCACGGCCTTCGATGGGGAAAACGTCGCTGGCACTTAATTTCGCCGAGCATGCGGTTATGCAAGAGGGAGATGGAACCGTGTTGTTTTTTTCCCTGGAGCAACCTGCCGAGCAACTCATCCTGAGAATGCTTTCCTCGTTGGGACATATTGATCAAACGCGGATGCGGACGGGTGAGCTCAGTGACGATGATTGGCCCCGGTTTACCAGCGCAGTCAGTCAGTTGAAAGATCGAGCACTGTACATTGACGATACCCCCGCTCTGTCTCCGAACGACATTCGTACCCGTGCACGCCGAGTGTCCCGTGAGACCGGCGGATTAAAGATGATCGTTGTTGACTATATGCAGCTAATGAAGTCTTCGGAAAAACACGACAACCGGGCGTCCGAGATATCAGAGATTTCACGCTCGTTAAAGGCAATCGCAAAAGAGATGCGTTGTCCTTTGGTCGCGCTTTCGCAACTCAATCGGAGCCTTGAGAATCGCCCTGACAAGCGTCCTCACATGTCGGATCTGCGTGAGTCCGGGGCGATCGAACAAGATGCAGACGTCATCTTTTTCATCTACAGAGATGAGGTTTATAACGAAGATTCACAAGATAAAGGTCTTGCCGAAATTATTATTAGCAAGCAACGTAACGGACCGATCGGGACGGTTCGCTTAACCTTTATTGGAAACTTAACGAAATTCGAGAACTACACTCCGACAGATTCCTACGACGCATTCGTCCAATAATGGCAAAAGTTAGACTCGCGTACGTCTGTGAGGATTGCGGAGCCGATCACAGCAAATGGCAAGGCCAGTGTTCAGCGTGTGCTAGCTGGAACACGCTCAAACAAGTCACTGTGTCGAAGC
This sequence comes from uncultured Pseudomonadales bacterium, assembly GCA_963992075.1. Classification (GTDB taxonomy): domain Bacteria; phylum Pseudomonadota; class Gammaproteobacteria; order Pseudomonadales; family Azotimanducaceae; genus UBA11889. The sequence goes on from CAXDSX010000142.1 coordinate 1,491, forward strand.
TCAATCCCGTCACTGAAAATGTCGTAACGGAGTTCGCCAAGACCTCAACCGCAGTCCAACAACTCGCGGACATTCGCCTGGAAGACAGTGCGCGAATCGAGACAGGGTTGAGTGAGCTCGATCGTGTTCTAGGAGGCGGCTTCGTCCCGGGCTCCGTCGTCTTGATCGGTGGTGAGCCGGGAGCAGGGAAGTCTACGTTGCTGCTGCAAGTAGTTACAGAATTGGCGAAAAAGATCGCTTGTTTATATGTGAGCGGCGAAGAATCGCATCAACAAATTGCGGAGCGAGCTCGGCGATTAGAGTTACCGGATGGGAATGTTCAGATAGCGTCATTGACCTTCGCCGAGCAAGTCGCAGAACTGGTCACTAGGGAACGCCCAGGCATCGTCGTTATCGATTCTATTCAGGTAATGCAAATGAGCGGAGTCGAAAGTGTTCCGGGAAGCGTACCGCAGGTGCGAGAATCGGCCGCTTTCCTTACCAGGTTAGCTAAGCAGACCAATACAACCATAGTCTTAGTAGGTCACATTACGAAGGAAGGGAATCTCGCTGGGCCAAAGATTCTCGAGCACATCATTGACTGTTTTTTGATGTTGGACTCGTCGGCCGGAAGCCGCTTTCGAACGCTTCGTGGGATCAAGAATCGATTCGGAGCTGTGAACGAACTGGGTGTGTTCGCAATGACTGATCGGGGGCTGCGTGAAGTAAAAAACCCCTCAGCGATCTTTCTGGAACGTCCTCAAGAAACGACGCCGGGTAGCGTAGTGACCGTTACATGGGAAGGCACTCGGCCGATACTCGTTGAAATCCAGGCATTGGTGGATGAAGTACAGGGCGGCTATCCGAAACGGGTTGCGGTCGGCTTAGACGGCCAACGCCTGGGGATGCACCTGGCGGTGATGCATCGCCACTGCGGTGTGTCCCTTGCCGACCAAGACGTTTTTGCGAATGTTGCAGGCGGCGCTCGGGTCGCGGAGACAGCTGCCGATCTTGCCCTTCTGGTCTCCGTTTTCTCTAGTTTTCGCAACAAAGCGTTGCCCAAGGACCTCGTTGTCTTTGGCGAGCTTGGACTAACGGGCGAAATTCGACCCGTGCCCAACGGACAAGAACGGCTTCGCGAAGCACAAAAACACGGGTTTACTCAAGCTTTGGTTCCCCGTGCAAACCGTCCGCGAGCGCCCATTAATGGGATTGAGGTACAAACTGTTGCCTCGTTATCGGATGCGCTTGAAGCGGTCTCAACCCTGATTCGGTGATAGTGGTTTAGTTTAGATTTCGTAGGGCCCATCAGCGCGAGAGGGGCTTGTATTTGATCCGAGTCGGTCCAACGTCCGCACCACGCTGTGCGCGCCTCTCTTGAAGGTCTTTTTCGTAGTGGGAGTAATTTCCGTCGAAAAACGTAATCGAGCTATCCCCCTCAAACGCTAGGATGTGGGTTGCGATGCGGTCGAGAAACCAACGATCGTGCGAAATAACTAAGACGCTACCCGGAAAATTTGCCAGAGCCTGCTCCAACGCTCGCAGTGTTTCAACGTCGAGGTCGTTGGTAGGTTCATCGAGGAGAAGGACGTTCCCCCCACGACGAAGCACTTTGGCGAGGTGAACGCGATTTCGCTCTCCGCCGGAAAGCTGATCAACGCGCTTTTGCTGATCCGGACCGCGGAAGTTGAACCGACCCACGTAAGCGCGAGAATTAATTTCGTAGTTACCGACGCGGATCGTGTCCTGATCGGATGCAATTTCTTCCCAAACGGTCTTACCGCTTGAGAGCGAGTCGCGGGATTGATCGACGTAGGCGAGTTCGACGCTGGAACCGAACGCGAATTGACCATCGTCGGCTTTGGCTTCACCCGTCAACAGTTTGAACAGGGTCGTTTTGCCGGTTCCGTTCCCCCCGATAATGCCGACGATGGCACCCGGTAGGATTTCAAGCGTGAGTTTGTCGATTAATAGATGATCGCCGTAACTCTTGGACAACGAAGATATTGAAAGTACTCGGTCACCGAGTCGAGGCCCCGGCGGGATGTACAACTCAGCTGTTTCATTACGCTTTTGCACCTCAGCTGACATAAGTTCATCGAAGCGCTGTAGACGTGCTTTGCTTTTGGATTGTCGTCCCCGGGGATTTGTGCGCACCCAATCAAGTTCTGCTTTGACAGCTCGTTGTCGCGACTGTTCCGAACGAGCTTCGATTTCGAGACGCTGTTCTTTCGCTTCAAGCCAGGCGGTATAGTTTCCCTCGAAAGGAATACCTTTCCCCCGATCGAGTTCTAGTATCCATCCCGCGACGTTATCGAGAAAGTAACGATCGTGGGTTACGGCGACCACTGTCCCCGGGTAGTCCTGAAGAAACCTTTCGAGCCACGCGACGCTTTCGGCATCCAGATGGTTGGTTGGCTCGTCGAGTAGCAGCATGTTGGGTTTCGCCAAAAGCAAAGCGCACAGCGCGACACGGCGTCGCTCCCCGCCCGAAAGTGTCTCGATTTGAGCATCCCATGCGGGTAGTCGAAGTGCGTCCGCGGCGACCTCAAGGGATCGTTCGAGCCCCCAGCCATCCAGCGCCTCAATTTGATCAGTCAGCTCGCCTTGCCTTTCGATGAGACGGTTCATTTCGTCATCGTTGATAACTTCAGCAAAACGGTTCGATACGGGTTCAAATTCTTCAAGCAAGCGAATCGTGTCTTTGAGACCCAGTTCAACGTTTCCGCGTACGTCGGTGGTTGAATCGAGTGAGGGCTCTTGGGGCAAGAAGCCAACTTTTAAATTCTTTTGCGGACTTGCGTCACCATCAAAGTCTCGGTCCACACCGGCCATGATGCGCAGTAGTGACGATTTCCCGGAGCCATTCAATCCCAGTACCCCGATCTTCGCGCCGGGGAAAAAAGACAGCGAGATGTTGTCGAGAATTCGTCGACCTGGGGGGACGGTTTTGGAGACTCCTTGCATGGAAAAGACGTACTGCGACACGCAAAACTCGGGCTTTAGCTGAGAAGTGGACATTTTGAGGGATGAACTGGGCGAAGCAAGTCGCGTGTGCGATGGAACCGGTTTTGGGCACGGGGCCTGGTGTAAGATGCGCGCTGTCACGAGATTTGAGCGGAAGGGAATGTTCGATAGCGGCGCAAGCATCGAAGATTTTGACGAAGAAATCTGGTTAGCAATTCAGAATGAAAGTGTGCGTCAGGAAGAGCACATTGAACTCATTGCCTCAGAAAACTATGCGAGCCCCAGAATCTTGGAAGCTCAGGGTAGCGTACTAACGAACAAGTACGCCGAAGGCTATCCCAGGAAACGTTATTACGGCGGTTGCGAGAATGTTGATCGAGTGGAAGAGATCGCGATTGAGCGAGTGAAGACGTTGGTTGGCGCCGAGTACGCCAATGTCCAACCCCACTCGGGTTCGCAAGCCAATGCGGCGGTGTATCTCGCGTTGTTGGAGCCTGGCGACACCGTTCTGGGCATGAGCCTCGCCGATGGAGGGCATCTCACGCATGGTGCTTCGGTAAATTTTTCGGGGAAGCTGTACAACGCCATACAGTACGGCCTTGATGCCGAATCGGGAGAAGTCGATTACGCAAGCGTAGAAAAATTGGCATCAGTACATCGTCCCAAACTCCTAATGGCTGGGTTTTCCGCCTACAGCAGGACGATGAATTGGGCGCGATTTCGTGAGATTGCCGATTCAGTTGGCGCTTATCTTGTGGTTGATATGGCCCATGTCGCAGGATTGGTAGCTGCGGGACTTTGTCCCAATCCCGTATCGATCGCCGACGTGACGACGTCCACTACCCACAAAACGTTGGGGGGGCCGCGAGGTGGCATCATCCTGGCTCGCGCCAATACGGAGATAGAAAAGAAACTCAATTCGGCGCTCTTTCCTGGCTCTCAGGGAGGACCACTCATGCATGTTATTGCGGCGAAGGCGGTTTGTTTCAAAGAGGCGATGACGGAGGAGTTTCGGTCATACCAGCAACGTGTTTTGGACAACGCTCGGATGATGGCTGGGTGTTTCCAGGAGCGAGGGTATAAAGTTGTTTCGAATGGGACCGATAATCATTTGTTTTTACTCGATCTAGTGGATAAAGGTATTACCGGAAAGGCGGCAGATGCCGCTCTCGGACGGGCCAACATTACGGTCAATAAGAATGCTGTTCCCAATGATCCTCGATCGCCCTTTGTTACGAGCGGTCTTCGGATCGGTTCCCCAGCGGTTACCCGGCGAGGGTTTGGAGAGCAGGAATGTCGAACGCTGACGGGCTGGATGTGCGACATCCTTGATGACATAGACAACGACAACATGATCGGAACCGTCCAACGACGAGTTATTGAGCTCTGCAAGGGATTCCCTGTTTACGGGAACTAACGATTTCTCATGCATTGTCCATTCTGTAGTGATCAAGATACGAAGGTCATTGACTCGCGTTTGGTCGCAGAAGGTGATCAGGTCCGCCGCCGCCGCGAATGCCTCACTTGCAAGGAGCGATTCACCACATTTGAGACAGCGGAGCTCGTGATGCCTCGCGTGATCAAAAGTGATGGTGCACGAGAGCCGTTCGACGAGGCTAAATTGCGAGCGGGTCTATTGCGTGCTCTGGAAAAACGTCCAGTCGACATCGAGGAGGTTGAGACGAGCATCAGCCGCATTCTTCACGAATTGAGGTCGACGGGTGAGCGCGAAGTGCCGTCACTGTCTCTTATACACATCTGACGCTGCCGACGAATAGAGAGGTGTAGATCTCGGTGGTCGCCGTATCATTA
>CAXDSX010000143.1:0-6102 GCA_963992075.1 uncultured Pseudomonadales bacterium
TTTCAAGCAGAAGACGGCATACGAGATCAGCCTCGGTCTCGTGGGCTCGGAGATGTGTATAAGAGACAGATTGAAGATGTCTTTGCACGGTACGCGTACACAGCCGACGGATACGATGCCAAGGGTTGGGTCGGATGCTTCACTGAGGACGGTATCTTTGAGATTGAATCCGACGGCAATCGGACCCAGTTTGTCGGACGCCAAGCGCTGCACGATTTCATATGCGCGCACATTCGCTTGCTTCCCGGGACTCGCCACGTCATGACCAATCATCTCGTCAATATCGAAGGAGATCGTGCCCAACATCGCTGCACGGTGACCGGAATGCTAAGTCGGCCCGAGAAGGTGTATACGTTTATTTCGGGCTGGTACGAGAGCAGGCTCAGAAAAATTGACGGTGAATGGAAGATCAAACGCCGGATCGTGCACGCGGACAACGGTGCCGCTTTTGTCGAAGGGGAACTCGCGGTTCATATCAAACCATTATTGAGCTGGATGGCGGTCAACGGCACTGCCGCGTAACTGTCGAAGTTCGGTTTGGCCCTCTACGCGGGGGCTTGCCCGGGCAGATGAAGAAATTGCTTTCGAGCGTGCGATGCCATTGGCGGGGTACGAACGACCCAATTGCATGAAGTATTTGCCTCACGCCCTATAATCGGATCACAACTTAGGGACGTCCACCGGGATAGGAGCAGCGTATGCCAGCGGCGAGTAATCACAACTGGTTCGACACTGAATCAGGCATCCTTGACCGGCGCATTTTTGCCGACGAAGAAATCTACCGGGAAGAGCTGCAAAAGATCTTCGGACGCGCATGGAACTTCATGTGCCACGAATCCCAGATTCCAGAAACCGGCGACTTTTTCATGAACTGGATCGGAGAGGATGAAGTCATCATCGTTCGCGACGGCGATGGCGCGATCAATGTACTGCTTAACAGCTGCCCACATCGCGGTAACACGGTATGCCGTGCTGAATTGGGAAACACAAAGAGTTTTGTTTGCTCTTATCACGGCTGGAACTATGACCTAAACGGTCGCCTGATCGGGATGCCAAGTGAAGAGCTCTTTTACCGCAACCCCATGGACAAAGACGACTGGGGTTTGGCACCTGCCGCAAAAGTTGAGAGTTACAAAGGGTTCGTATTTGCGACCCTTGATCCTGAAGCACCCGCGTTGATCGATTACCTTGGCTGGGTTGGTAGGCTTGGTATTGATTTTATGGCGTCACATGGGGAGCTGGAATTTCTCGACGGTGTTCACAAGAACCGGGTCCAATGTAACTGGAAACTAGCCGTCGACAACCTGTACGACTGGTATCACGTTAAGGTCTCCCACGGTTCAGCGCTGAAGATTGGCATGCTCGATGAGGAATCGATAGCACCGATGGACCAGATGGTACTTCTTGGTGAATTTGGACACGGCATTGGTGGTCCCGGCATTACTGAGGAGATGTTCCAAGAGTCAGCAACACGACTCAGCCGCATTGATGGTGAAGAGATCTGGTACGACCGGAATGTCAGGCAGCGAATGAAGCCAGAGGTTGCGGAAATGTTAGGACCGGTAGGCAAGCGCTCTTTTGGTCATCCAAATATTTTTCCAAACTTGTGGGTCGCACTAACCCGACAGTTGTGTCTGCGAATTCCACGAGGCCCCTTTGAAACCGAACTCTGGTGGTTCAACTTTCAACCAAAACACGGATCGGTAGAAGCGCGTCAGAACTCAATATTCGTCCAGAATCACCTCTTTGGTCCCGCCGGGGTTCTAGAGCAAGATGACGGTGAAAATTGGAGCCATTCCACAAGGGGTGCCAAAGGTAGTTTCGGCAGGACACGACCCTTGAACTTCACCATGGGCAAGGGCCAGGACCAGGTGCTGCACGATGATTCTGGACAGTCACGCATTGAAACCGTCGTGAATGAGCACGCTCAACGATGGACCTACCAGTCTTGGCAGGAATGGATGAATGCTGCGTCGTGGCCCGAGTTGATTCAAAACCACTCGCTGCCGCCAACGGGCAAAGTCTGATGACCAGTTACCAGAAACTGGACGTACAACAGCGCATGCTGTTGAGGTTCGAGGTCGAGGAATTCTTGTCCATCGAAGCCAACCTGCTTGATTCAAGACGATATGACGAATGGCTCGATTGCCTAGCCGATGATATTCATTACTGGATGCCAATCCGCCGGACGACTACAGCACGGGAAACTGATCGCGAGTTTACAAAGCCCGGCGGAATGGCTTTTTTTGACGATGATAAGAGCGTCCTAGCATTACGGATAAAACGATTGGCCGTCGGCAGGGCATGGGCCGAGGACCCTCCCTCGAGAACGAGACGACTAATCACAAATATCAGGGTGTTGGATTACGACGGAAAAGAAGTGAGCGTGGCAAGTAATTTCAAGTTGCACAGAACCAGGCTGGGCAGCGAGGAAGATGCCTGGATAGGTCGCCGGGAGGACAGACTGAGGCGTGTTGATGAGGAGTTCAAGCTAACACAACGCCATATCTATCTTGAACAAACCGTGATCCTGTCACAGAACATGAGCAGTCTGTTCTAGCGGCTAGGCTCTGAAAACTCCGTTTCCGAAGACATAGGAAGGGCGGTGATTACGTTACGCCACCCCTCTCTCCCAACGTATTCATGACTATCTTCGCAATCGAACAGGCTAGTTCCTAAGACGAGAGGGGGGGGTCCTGCGCCCCCTACTTCCGTCATCCATTAACCATCGCAAGTCATTCGGGCACCGTACTATTCAGGATGCTCGTTACCACTGCGGTACGAAGGACTTCCCTTGAGGCGGTCAACCGGGTAACGACTTCGTCGTATCGTGCACGAGTCCTCTCTAGATCTTTCATTAATGACGCCTGCGATTCATATCCCCACCAAACAAGATGCGTCTCACCATTCAGTCCGCCTGCGACCACTTCGTTGATTCCGTATGCTTCGTTGCCAGTGGCGAAATCCGACATGATTTCCTTTATCTGCGAGACATAATCTGAATTGGTGGCCTTGATCGAGTACCCGATATAAACGCGATACCGGCTAGGGTCACCCGGAGCAACGAAGTGTATGTTTTGGTAGAACGTGGCACGAACGTTGTCGTCATCCCGAGGGTTAGTGCCAAAGGTATCTACATGTGCTTGCGACGCGATCATTACGTCTGGCGAGGGCATGGCATCGGCGTTCGGGTAATAGAACTCAGTCATGACATTGGCTCCTGAGTGACCACCTGCATTGATCTGATATACCGTCATTGAAGCGCCGCGCTTTGCCAAGACGCCTGAATCAGCAAACTTCTTTGAATCGGCTAAGAACCCGTTCAAATCTCGAGTTTCGCTTTCGATCGATAAGCTGTATTTCCAAGGGGAAACAGCAGCCTGTTCATGGTGAGCTGCAAATGTGTTCGTGACCGAAAAGACCACCAACCCCAAAATCAAACTAGAAAAGGTTTTAACTCCATTCATCATTTTTCTCTCCCAATACAACAAAGAAGAACATCACATTCGCCCGAACGGAACAACCGTAGTCAAGCTAACTGTCCTAACGCAGGCATGCCCCAAAAATACTGCAGATTAGCAATTAGCCATGCCCGTCCGGGCTAACCCTTCCGAACGTGCTATCGGATTAGCGGCTCGGGATTATCGATCTCGGCGAACGACTGGCAGGCTAATCTCGTTCAAAACCGCCGCATAAATTTTTCGTTCAGCCTCTGCCTCCAACTCGTCATCCTTTAATTCGCACTCGTAGCTCAGGCTGTCACCAGTGCAACGATCGAATTTCGTCGTTAGTGCATTAAGCGTCGCCCGTCTCGCCAAGTTGCTTCGTCGATGAACGGAAGGAACAGAGCGCAATTCGCCAATGACAATCGTCATCTGGTACATGCGCGGTGGATCTTCCGGCGTGTACGCGAAAACGTATCGCCTGATTGGGGAAGGCTGACTCAAAGAGATTGCGACAAACAATCCGTTCTCTTCGTCATAGCTTGGCGCCTTATCTGAGACTCTCGTCATCCGCTGATGGATTTCTGCCGAGGTCATGCCAGATTTAAAGCCATCAAATTCGAATGTCGTTTCGGACTCGTGCCGAGCCTCGTTTCTCACCATCGGCTTACTCAGTCCTGAATCGCTATGGTGTTGGTGGTCGAATCCGGGAATCGTGTGGGCCTGAAGCGCTATAGCAGCGCCCACCGCAGCCGCGATAAATGACATCACTAAGTTACGCATCCCGTTCCTCCCAAATCGATACACGCCCGCGATATTAGGCATCGTATCTTGGAGCGACCAGCTCGTACTCGGGCCGTTTCAGGCGTGAGATACACCCCCATCAATTGCGATGGTATCGCCGGTATGGTACGAGCTGGCGTCACTGGCGAAGTAGACAGCGATCGCTTTAAAGTCTTCAGGGGTTCCCCATCGTCTTTGGGGAATACGTTTGATGACACGTGTTTGGAATGCCTCAGTAGCAAATGCGCGCTCAGTCATGGCTGTTTCAATCCACCCCGGAATGATTGCGTTAGCTCGTATTCCGTAACGGGCTTGGCCCACGGCTAACGATTGAATTAGGGCAATCACGCCGGCTTTAGTAGCTGAATAATGTTCGCTGCCAGCTGCCCCAAATCGCGCGGTTCCACTGCTGGTTACAATGAGAGATCCGCCGTTCCCATGCTCTCTCATGTGTTTCACAGCCTCTCGGAATGTATACATGACTCCATCCATGTTGACCGAAAAAACTCTTTGCCATTCTTCCGGGGTCATTTCGTCGAAAGACGCTCCTCCGCCACCAACGCCTGCATTAGCAAAACAAGAGTCCACGTGTCCAAAATCGGATATTGTCTCTGAAAACGCTGCGACGACCTGACTTTCGTCACTCACGTCACATCGAATGGCGTCGACTTTCGTCCCGTGTTTTTTTAGGGCCTCGAGAGCTTGTGTATTTTTTGTTTCGTTGGTCCCCCATATGCACACATCCGCACCTTGCTCGGCTAGACCCTCTGCAAATCCAAGGCCTATACCCCCGTTACCTCCTGTGACTACTGCCACTTTTCCATGTAAATCAAACAAGATGGTTCTCCCTTTAACGAGTGCAAAGAAAAGAGAATAACAAGCCGGAAAGTAGTCCGTAAGTTTCAGGCATCTTGCTTACGCTCTCTCGATGATTCGATCCAATATCGAGGAAGCTTTTTCTTGCCATCGAGCAAGTACGCCGTGACAGGTCTTGGCGAGAGGCGTAGCGTTCCGAGATCCTTCGTCCGAAATCGCCGCGAATGAACAATAGGATCGTCTCTTCAATCTTTTTCGCGTTCGTGCTCCTGGTGGGTTGGCCCGCAAATGCCCAAATATTCGACATTGACGGAAACGAGGAACTCGAAGCACCCGCCGATGGACTGCAGGTATTGCGGCACCTGTTCGGCTTTTCGAGTTCGAGTTTAACCGTAGCTGCCATAGCAAATGGGGCCCAACAAACGAACCGTGACTCGGAGGTGAAAGAAGCAACATCGATGCCTCCTAACAAAGGCGCGGATCAGGAAAAAGAGAAACTCATGAAGGAACAGGTTGCTCCAAAGGCTGTAACTCCGATACTCGGTGAAATCGTCCACTATCGGGAGTTCCCGTCGGAACACGTCCGGCCACGCCCCGTAGATGTTTGGTTACCAGAGGGTTACGACTCTACCTCGAGCGATCGCTATCCGGTGATCTACATGCACGATGGCCAAATGATGTTCCACGTAAGTACCTCGCCGTACGCTGGTATGGATCTGTTCTGGGATGTCGACAAGGCCATCACCCGACTCGCGGGTGATGGTGAGATCAGGCCAGCGATCGTTGTCTCGGTGTGGATGGCGGACTGGGCCAAGGGCGCACGCGGTGCTGAGTATATGCCGCAGAAACCTGTCACGGACAAGGTCTGGCAACGCATGAAGGAGATCGGGGGGAGCTTCGCCGTCGAGGACGGTGGCGAAACGATGGGATCCGACAGTTACCTGAAATTTCTTGTAGACGAACTCAAACCATTCATTGACCAGACATACGCCTGTCTCTTATACACATCTGACGCTGCCGACGAATAGAGAGGTGTAGATCTCGGTGGTCGCCGTATCAT